>DAOVQR010000006.1 GCA_030628575.1 bacterium | reverse complement strand
AATTAGAGATCAATTACATAATAAAAATTATTCCACTATTGGCATAGATTTAAGAGGTCATGGAAATTCCGAAAGACCAAAAAAATTAGATGATTATAAATTAGAGTTATTCGCTGATGATATACATAAAATAATTAAAAAAGAAGAAATTAATAAATTTATACTTGTTGGGCATTGTTTCGGTGGAGTTGTATCGGCGATATATCAGGACAAATTCAAAGATGCAGCTGGAACAATATTTATTGGCACAACAGACCGATCACCAAAAAGATTAAAATTATTACACCCAATAATGTATATTATTAACAATTTTCTATTAAATTTTTTGAGTGATAAAAATTATTGCGATAGGAAACACTTTGATAATTTTATTAATACTAGTGATTTTGATATTAAAAGAATATTTTCAGATATTGCAAATACTTCGCCAAAATCATACTCAGCAACTTTTTATCAATTTAGTAAATATAATGGAGAAAAAATCTTACCAAATATTAATATACCTGTATTAATTATTTATGGGCAAAAAGATAGAGTGTTTTATACAAAATACGCTCGGAGATTACATAAACTCATTAACAATTCTAAATTAGTTGAAATTCCACAAGCAAATCATATACTAATAATTAGCCAACCGAAAAAAGTTGCAAAAGAAATTGATAAATTCTGCAGTAACATTGTTAATAATTAATTTATATGATATAATTTTTTTGATTTATTTTTAGTTTTCAATTTTGAAATATGGTCCCATCGTCTAGTGGTTAGGACGTGAGCTTTTCAAGCTCAAAACAGGGGTTCGATTCCCCTTGGGACTGCCAAATGACAATGATTTTTATTTATCGTCAGCTTTTTCACCCCAGAAGGGTGATCCTGCCTTTGGCAGGACAAGCTCAAAACACGGGTTCGACTGTGTCCTGCATACGACGCACTGTCATAATACTATGAAATAGATTTGACAGTAAGAAGTTGTGCAGGATTCCCCCTGGGGCTGCCAAATGTTTTTAATGGGGTTGACTGTGTTTTTTTATATTTGTCTGGATTTGTGGTATAATAAATTTGTTGCGAAATATTGATTTGCTATTTTTTACCTTTAAATAATCATTCCTATGAAAAGAAAAATAACAATCGGTTTATTATTGACAATAGTATTCTCCATAGGAGGATATTTATTGTATCTCCATTCGGATCCTATAATAAAAATCTCAAATTTAAATACAGAAGTTGCAATCGAAAATAATTTTGAAAAGAATAGTGAAAAAATCGATACTAAAAAAATCCATTATTTAGAAAACATTCCGGTTGTCTACATTGAAAACAATGGCTATAAAGCAGGATTACATCATGGAAAATTATTGAAACAGCAAATACAAGATGTTGTTAATATATTGGATAATGAAATATTACGAAAAAATACTGTAAAGGGTTTTTTAATAGATACATATTTATTACAAAAAGCAAAACAGCTTGATAAGCATATTCCTCAAATATACAGGGAAGAAATGAAAGGTATAGCAGAAGGAGCTAAGATTTCGTACAATGATGTTCTCCTTATTAATACCTATGATGATCTTTTGTATTTAGCTAGTTGTTCAAGCATTGCTGTTTCAAAAAACGATAAAAATTCACTTTTTTTCCATGCGAGAAATTTAGATTATCCAATTAATGTTTTGTCTGACAAAAATATAATCTTCCATTACTTAGATAAAAAAATTATATCTGTTGGATTTCCTGGATATATCGGAGCATTATCTTCAACAAATTATCATGGTATTTCGTTAAGTAGTCAAACTGCAACAGTTCAAAAAAATTCAATAGGTGTGCCAACTGGAATTATTTACAGAAAAATAATGGAAGAAGCGAATACTTTTAAAAAAGTAGAATCAATTTTAAAAAATAATCAGAGAACAATTGGAAATAATTTAGTTGTTTCTTCTTTTTATGAAAACCAAGTAGCTGTTTTTGAAATTACAGCTGATAATGTTGTTAAATTATCAGATAAAGATTATGCAATTGCGACAAATCATTTTGTCAGTCCTGAATTATCAGTAATCAATAGATCTATGCCAAACAGTATTAAAAGATACAACTATCTGGATAATTTTTTTCAAAATTCAGAAAACATAAATGTAGATAAAATAAAAGAAACAATGTCTTTTTTTGATGGAAATCAGAAGAGTTGGTCAAGTATTGCCAATAAAGGAACAGTTCAAAGTGTTATTTTTCTTCCTGAACAGAAAATAATCTATGTTGCAAAAGGAGTTGAAACACCTGTAAATAAAGATGGCTATGTAGAATATAACTATGGACAAATTATTACTGAATAACCGCAAATCAATACATCACATAATAAAGGATATGAGGTTCAGAAAATTGGACATATAGAGAATTTGGGTAATTTTGTAGAGATTGAATATATTGGCAAGATAAATCAATTTACATTTTATTTTTAGGTTTGTTAAAAATAACCTAAATTTAGTTTGTAGCGAAATAGATTATTGTTCGAGCGAAATAAAATGTAGTCGAGAACTATCAGGTGAGATTTCTCCACCGAAACGTCACTATCGTGACTTTCGAGTCGAAAAATAATGATTTTAGTTAGTTTCGCTACAGACTAAAATTGCAACTTATTTCAATTTATATTTGTCTGGATTTGTGGTATAATAGAAATAATTAATTTAATATATAGATCCCGTAAAATTCAGGAGCGGAGTCAAGTAGTGAAAATTTGATAAAAATATTTAAATGATAGTCCTCCTACGCTCTTACTGAAAAAGAGATTGCATTCTCTACTTTCAGTGCGAGCTTCGAAAGGACTTCCTGAACTCACCCTTCGCATAAAGCTACGGGTGATTCAGGAGCGGAGGGGAATTATGACTGATGGAACTCAAACTAAAGTAAATCCACCAACACAGAGCGGTGGGAAAAGCAAAGCTCCGTTGTATATCGGTCTTTTTTGTTGTGGTTGTTTAGGACTAGTTATTATTGGATTAATTATTTTTGGCGTGCTGGCATTTATGGGTGCTAAAGGCCAACCAGGAACAGTTATCAAACCAAGCGATGTTAAAACTCCGAAAAATCTTACTGCAACCGGAATTGATCAATCCATTGATATTAGTTGGCAAAAAAGTGGATCTTCCAATGTAACCAAATATAATGTTTATAAGAGTACAACATCGGCTGATCAATATCAACAAATTGAAACCGTAGAATCCACCATCAATCTTACTTACAAAGATTCTAATGTCCAAAAAGGTAAAACTTATTATTATGTAGTAACTGGTGTTTCTACTGCTGGAACAGAAAGCGGTAATTCTAACCAAACTTTTTATACTTTAGAATCTCCCCCACTTTTACCCAATGGGGTACAAAACTGGTCTGATGTTCTGACAAAATTTGATTCTGATAAAAAATATGCTGATCTTTTAACAAAAGTTACGGGATTGAATCGAACTGATATTGAAAAATTCATCAATTACGAATCTCAGGGTAAAAGTATGAAAAGGAAATTGCTTAAAGGAACAGTAATTAAAAATACAACAGAAAATTATGTGATTCTTGATAATTATACCCTAACTGAAGACAAATGGTTTTTAACAGATGAAAATGGAATAGCTCATATTATGGTTTGGTGTGGTAATCCGATGAAACTTATCCAAAAATATACTTCTTGGGATAGTTTTGTGGAAAATTTACAAAATATCACCTATAATATTATCTATATCTTCCCTGCACCTGTAACAAATACAATTATCTACGCTAGTCAACCACTAAGCAATACTCTGCAACCACAGACAAGTCCAAGCCCAACACCCACTTCTGATAAATTAGAAGAAGGGGAACAATGGGCAGTGGAAGGACAATTACTGGTCAAAGCTTATCCAGTCGATCCAAAACCAGGAGAAACAGTAACTATAACTATTAGTTTAGCCCCTGCTGAGTTTGAAACGGAAATTAAGTATAGCGTTAGCGGCACTGATGGATATACTGATAGCGGAACTACCCTAACAGATGGTGATGGGAAAATTAATTTTACTATTCCTGGCTCCTATGAAGGTGTAGTTGATACAATTAAAGTTACTGTTCCGTCAAAAAATCTGGAGGGTTCAACAGAATATACGTTTTAACATCGCAGATCAACCCAGATTTTCTTAGGTTATCACTGATAACAATAAAACAGATCTGACACAGGGGTCTGTTTTATTTTTTCTAATTTATGTTAGAATAATATCTATAAAGGATAATAATGCTCAAAAAAATATTATTAATTCTAATATTGCTTTTTTTATCATTCAACACTGTTTTTGCTCAACTTAAGGCAGATGATACTAATTTTGATCCGACACAAGATCAGAAACAAAATCAATCAACTGAGGAAATTGCTGAATCTGCTTTTCAAAAACAAGATGAAGCTCCACAGGTGGAAATTAATTATTATACTGCCAAGGTTATTGATTTTATAGAAAAAGAACAAGTTAATCCCGATGCACCAGACGATCAACCAGTAAAAATCAAACATGCTCTGATTGAAATTTTGGATAAACCCTATAAAGGAAAACAAATCTTTATTCCCTGGATGGAAAATAAATCGGGAAAAATGCAAACCGTGATAAAAGCTGAAAAAGATGACAAAATTCTCATCCAATGTACTAAAATTAATGAGGAAGAAAATTGTTCAGTAATTGACAAAGAAAGAAAAACATGCTTGTGGTTTTTGTTTATTCTATTTTTGATTGTAATTTATTTGGTAAGCAAGTGGTATGGAATTCGAGCAGTCATCGGATTAGCTTTTACCGCTCTGGTAATTTTAAAGTTTTTGGTTCCCCAAATTGCCAACGGCGCCGATCCGGTGATGATATCAATATTATCAATCGCCTTATTTATTATTCCTACTATGCTTTTCACGCACGGATTAAAAGTAAAAACCTATGTGGCGATTTTGGGTGTAATTTTTTCCGTGATAATTGTGGCAATTTTGGCAAAAATTACTATCAACTGGTCAGGACTCATAGGTTTAGCATCTGAAGAATCATTATATATTAATCTTTATGCTGATAAACAAATTAATTTAGTTCAATTACTCCTAGCGGGAATAATATTGGGTGCTGTTGGAGTAATGAACGATATTGCTTTAACTCAATCTTCAATAGTTGATCAATTTAAAAAATCTCACCCAGATGCAAATTGGAAAGAGATATTTAAAAAATCAATGATAGTAGGAAATGATCATATCAGTTCGGTTATTAATACTTTATTTTTGGCTTATATGGGAGTTTCATTGCCTTTGATACTTTTAATTCAACAACAAAATATTGCCTTTGGCATTGCCATTCAAAGAGAATTTATTGCCACTGAAGTAATCAGAATTTTAACCAGCACCATCGGACTAGTTTTAACAGTACCATTAACCACATTTGTGGCGGCAATTGTGGCTAACAGATTAAATCTCAAAAAATATGAGTACTCATTTGATTGGAATAAAATCCAAGCTTGGGTTTATAGATTGATTAAGAAAAAGAATTGATCTCAATATTTATAAATTAACTAAAATGCGGGGCGTTCAAACTTGAACGCCCCGTTATGTTTTTTTACTTGTTTAACCTTGTCCGATCCACAAAGAATTGGGCAATCCAAGCAACAACTGATAACCAGCTTGGATTCGCCTCTGTGCAAAATAATTTGAATAACTCTGCACCTTTCTCATGACAATTGAGACAATCCTTAGACAAAACTGAATTGAGCCAGATATTATGCTTAAAAATCGCATATATTTGTGCTCTTTCGTCCTGATATTTACTGTTTACAATCATAAAATTTCCTTTTTGCCCAAGCTTTTCTGATAAAGTCATAAATGAATTGATCTCCTGAACTGTGTTCTTTGCAGAATTAACTTGTGCATTACAAGATAGAGGAGAAATGAATTTAATATTCCCTGACTGTAATCGAACAAATTCACCTGCTGATTCACAATGCTTTAATCTTGATCCTTCTTTGTTTATATCTGCACAAACAATCATACAATTATATTTGATTGCTAAGTCACAAGCAACTTTAAGTCTTTCCTTAAATTCTTGGGATAATTTACCGACTTTTCCTGTTTTCCAACCCAAAACACCAATAAATTTAGGTTTATCTCTTGTCACTTTTTCCGCCTGCTGTGCTCTTTTGGGGTATTCGATATAAAAAAACGAATAAAGGACAACAGTTATTAAAGCAATACAAGCCGTGAAGCCGAGATTAAAAGCAACAAAAAGCAATCGTGTGCTTCCATCAAGCAATATTACTCCTAGAATTCCCAATACAACCCAGAGAAATAAACAGAAATTTATCACAAACATTTATATCACACTCCAATTTTAATTTGCCATTAAATAAATGACAATAAATTATACCAAATATTGAGTGAAAGATCAATAGTTATCGATAATAATCGCTGAAATTTTAGATCTCAAAAAATATCATAAAATCTAGCTATAGCATAATTTTATGATAAAATATGTTTTATTCAACTTGAAATGTTTTCACAATATCTTGAATATCTACTTTTGAGCACAAATCTTCGGCGCAGTCCTGCCAATGAGAATAAACATAGACATAATCATTTTTTTCGGTTATTTTATGTTCTGTAGCTGTGGTAAATAGGTCTGATTGAATTACATCCCATTTTGCTTGCTCATAAACTGTAAAAATCACTGGTTTTGCCCAACCGGGCTTTTCTGAATCAAATGATTGATCTTTGGTTTTTATATAAACTGAGAAATTAACTCCACCCAATTCATCTGTATTCTCTTCCACTTCATATTCTCCCCAACTTTCAGGAATAGTAAAGAAAAAATTGTATTTGTCATTGGAATAAATTCTGGCTGATTTGGCAACGGGAGTTGAACTGGTAATTGCAACTGGAGCATTCGGTTCAGCAACTTTATAAATAAAATAAAAGAGTCCCAAACCGATTAAAGTCATAATAACAAGAATTAAACAACATCCCCCAACAATCCACCAAATAGTATAATTCCTTTTAATTTTTGCTTTTACCTGTTCTGTCATATTTCCTCCCTAATATATATTATATCAAAAATTTTAAGATTTTTGGCTAAAAAAATTGCGCTTATCTAACACAGCAATTAATATAAAATTATTGCTTTTCATACTCCTTTTTCAATATCCCATACATCAAAAGATCTGAATATTTGTTTTCACGAAAAATATGTTCTCTGGATTTACCTTCATATTTGAACCCTGCTTTTTCAATTCTTGTTTTTGATTTAATGTTTGACTCAATTACGGTAGCACTAATTCTATGAAGTTTTAGTTTATTAAAACCAAAATCCAGCAATAATCCTAGAGCTTCTTTCATTATCCCCTGCCTCCAATATCTTTTTCCTAACCAATAACCGACTTCGGCATTTTTATTGGTTTTATTATATCTTACAAAATCAATCATTCCAATAATTTGTTTTGATTTTTTATCTTCGATGCCAAAGTAATATGCTTTTTTCAACCGATTGTCTTTTTGTGTTTTTTTAATAAATTCTTTGGCAGCTTTTAAAGTGTATGGATGGGGCACGTTCGTATATTGACTAATTTCCTTATCTTTGGCATTCTCAAAAATACTCTGTGCGTCAGATCTTTTTAATGTTCGAAGATTTATTTTATTACCAACAATTTTCATCATAAATCTTTCTGATTAATATATTTGTGCAAATACAAGTAATATTAAAAAAATAATCACACCGATAATTGCTCCTATTGCATATCCACTTAATTGTTTAGCAGCATAAACTTCTATGGCTTTGTGCCGATCTATATTATAGATTTTCATGATAATCCAACAATTGAACATTGGACCAAAAGAAAAAACTAACAATAATATAATTAATATCCAAAAAACCATCATATAATTATTAATTATTGCAAAGTTCCTTCCGAAAAATAGAGTAATAAAAATTATTGGAATAAACAATATCCTAAAAATCGCAACTATAGCTGATACTTTCAAACTTGTTTTATAACTTTGATCTTCAATTCCAGACTTTTTCGCAGCCAATTGAAGTAAATAAGCACCTAAAAACATACCACCAATAATTAATACTATTATCAAAGTAATTACATTATAATTTATATAATTTATTTGCATTTATGTTCTCCTTTTCAAAAATTATTTTCATCTTCCCAGCTTACCCATTTCCCATTTTTATATTCCCCTCCATGCCCACAATGGCATTGATACAATTTTCCATTAACTTTACCGAGATTTTTACAATCTGCTCTCCCTTCTTTTTTTAACTCTTGACTATTTAAAGGATGATTATGCTTACCTTTTTGGCAATCAGGACAAATTGGATGTTTCAAACCCTTATTGTCTTCTATTATAATCCATTTATATTTTTTCTCTGATTCTAAATTTTGCGGTAATTCAGGATTTTTCATAAATTATCCAAATTTAGTTGATATCCAATTGCCGACAAAATAAGTGGCGATGATTACGATTATGGCGATAACTAAATGTTCTAAAATCACTTTAATAGAATTATCCCCTCTATTTTTGGCAATGTAATAACTGAAAATTGATAACAATAAAAATCCCCAAATAATACTGACAATAATGGCGGTTGATAATTGAAGCAATATTACCGGAATGATAAAACTCATAGCAAATATTAATTTAGTCAGAATTGTGGAGATTGTTGCTTCCCAAATACTCTTTTCTGATGATTGTTTTTGTGATTCTTCAGAAAGATGCATTCCCAGACCATCTGATAACGAATCAGCGATGGCAATTGTTAAAATTGCCCCGATTACCACTATTTTAGATCCGGTTCCCAAATACATCCCCACCATCAAACCTAAAGTGGTGATAATCCCTGAAGTAAGTCCAAAACTAAAACCTTTTTTGATTGCATTATGCATAATGATACCAATGTTACCCGTCTCGACTCGGATGTCGATCCGAGGCGGGCTAATGATTTCACTAATGATACTAATATTGTCATTCTGAATTTAGTTCAGAATCTATAAGATTCCGGATCAACTTATTATATTTATTGATTAGTCCGGAATGACAGGCATATATTTGATTAAAAAATACTTTAATTTATGTAACTAAATTTATTTAATCTTCTATATCACCTTCATCATCGTCTAACCCATCATCCATATCATCTGGATCATCAACATCATCTTCATCACTGCTTTTTTCTATTTACTATTTAATTAATGTAAGTAATGCGCCAGCAAAAGTCATAGCAGCAATAAAAAATACCAATACCTGAGCAACTAGATGAAATAACCAAACTAAAAAAGCTTTACCCCAATCAATTTTGAAAACTGATTTGATTACCAGGATTGATAAAATTACACCAATAACAAAACCGATTATGGCGCCAATTCCAACAATTCCCGCAAATAAAGCTGAAATAATCCAAGTTACAACTGCGGCGCCAATTGCCGCCAAAAGTGAATTGCCAAAATTCGCTTTAGATGAAGCGACTCCGGCTATTTTAGCACCAATCCACATAAAAAATGTGCCGACCAATACTGCAATTACTAAAACAATTAAAAATGTTCCTAAGGCAATACCTAAAATTTGCATCGTTAACCTTTCTCTTGACAAAAGCAAGAAATTTATCCAAATATTTTTATATTCTTACGTTTCTTCTATTATACCTTTTTCCCACTTATTTACCAAAAAATAGAATTTTTGCAACATATTTCTTTGACAAAAATTCTTATTATGTTATATTTTATATATTATTATAAAAACAAATTAAAATAAGAATTTGTTTTTAAATTCTAAGCATCTTAAAAATTTGGTAAAAGTAGGTGCTAATAAATAAGGAGGGATTAAATTGTCACTGAAGTACAATCAAGTTTTTGTTGGTTCGGCTCTTTCTGATGTTAATCGAGCTGATGATCAACTAAATCTCAGGGTACCCGAAAATCTGGGTCAATATATTCATATGGCTCGCGAGGCTCTAGCAACTTCTTATTTCTGTATGGAATTACAGCCAGAACAACCATGGATTCAATATCAAAATGGACATTTTGTTTCTTGCAAAAATAGCTGGACAAAAATTTCCAATCATCCAGCAGACAATTTTGCTTGGATCAGACGGGAAATTTTTAATCAACCACGTATTCTTGGTGTCCATGCTCCAAATCTTCAAATCGATGTTTTAGACACATGCTCGGATGGCTTTAAACGACAAGAAAGTATTTCTAGCATTATTGAAGCGATGCGCTGGGCTAATCAAATTAAAGCTGATTATTTTGTAATTCACCTTTGTCAAACTGATCGATGGCGAGATAATTCTTACCGCCGAGATGTTCAAATCCCCAAAAGTTTAAAAATATTTAATTTTCTTGCAAGTATATACAGAAAGGAACATTTTCAGTTTGTTCCTTGTATAGAAATATTAGAATATCCAAAATACCCGGCTACACCTTACGAAATACGAACCATTCTAAATAGTTGTCAGCAAATACTGCCTCAAACGAGATTAGCTTTTGATATTGCTCACTTATGGCGATCTCGAAGTTTAATTTGTGAAACACAACACCAAGAATTCGAAAATATAAGATTTAAATCATTTAATGAAGAACTGCAGGATACTTTAGATATCTTGAGTAATGATGATGTCTATATTTGGCATCTAGGAGGATGCTTTGAAACAGAAACACATGCTATACCCGGAATTTATCCTGATGAAGATCCTTTTAGTGCTTTTTATCGTCTTGATATATCTGGTGCATACGACGAATCAAGAGAAATGGATATTTCCAAAGCTCTTGACATAGTAATACATTATTGCTCTATCCACCACCAACCATTACGTATAATATTAGAAATTCACAGGGAAAATTATAATGTAATTCTAAAAGCAATGAAAGAAATAAATTGGGCAATTTATAAAAAAATTGCCGGGAGGTGAAAACAGTGAATTTTTTTGAATCTATTCATCTTCTCAATAGCTTATATTGGAATGATGATGTCTGGAGAATCCTTATACAATTCATGGGTGGCATTTGTGATAGTTTTCACCTTGAAAAAGGTCTTAGGAAACTTAGTAATTCTGAAAATCTTTGGAAAGCAATGAATCAAACTGCTTGTAATCATCTTGCTGTAGCCGGTCGCCAGATTTGTGAATTAAAAAGAAAATTGCAAACTGGTCGGTCTGTCAATAAAGACGAATATCTAAGTCATTATGTCAATTACGAGCATCCTCCACTTGAATTAGCTCAATCTATGTGGCAACAAAATCTTTCTGATGATATAAATTCTCCACCCAAAAGAGTCTTATTCTATTTTGATATTGAATATTACAACAACATCGATAGTACAATTGCTCTATTTGATCAACAAAAAATTTTTGGTATGGTAGAACCAATTTATTGGCTAATTAAGGAAACTTTGTTAGAATTCGGCATCAATCATATAGTAACTAGTGCTGGGCGTGGTTACCATTTTGTTTCTTCAGTTCCGGCAAAATCTCCAGTTTATCAAAAAGTGCTAGAGATTGGCGCTCCCATAGAACCAAGCTTAGCCGCCAAACAAAAATATCCTCTTTCTAAAAGAAGAAAGCCGGTTACTTGGCAAGCTGAAAAATCTTTTCATGGCATGCTACGTTTGGTCTTATTCTTAGCAGGACTGATTATTCAGCAAGCAAGAAAACGATCTCGGATACCTGTAGAAATGACCGATAGAGGTACAGAAGGAATTTCTTTTGACCTAAGTATGCTAACAAGAAGCGTATGTACTTCGACCTTTACCTGTCCAGCATCTCCCTATCTAAAACTTCATTTTCAAAAAAATCTCAATCCTGTAGTAATTCATCATACCCCTATACCAGTTCGTTTGATTAGAGCTAGGAATCAACATGAAAATTTTCCTGATTTCAAAAAAATGATTGAAGTAAGAAATGATTATCGTCAAGTATTTGATCATTTCGCTGGTCAAATTGGCTATATTCCAGATGGCAGTATAGGATTAAATAATCTAATTACTCTTTATTGGAAATCGCCAATGGCCCGATTCCACCAATTAATGGATAATGAAGAACACAATCATTATTGGGATTGGTGGAAAAGTTACCGTAATTATGATGGAATTTGCTATCAATTTCCTCATTTGGCGAAAATAATTAGAAATCCTAATCCTGCTCTTCTACAACCAGATAATCTTAATCGGCTTATCAATGATTTTATGGATGCTGGTTGGAATCCTAAACATATTGGAGGTTTTATTCGAGCAATATATGAGGATTGGCCTTTTAATTGGGGCAATCGCTTCGTTAAATATGACGCAGCGAAATGGGCTAATGGCTGGGTTGAAATTCTGGGTAGTCAGCGCTACTTCGGCACCTAAAAAACAGATTTGGACCAAGTTTCACTTGGTCCTTTTATTTTGAGTTCTTTTCTACTAAAAAACATATAAAGAATATTGTTTTTAGAAATTGCTTGTTTTTATTTGTTTAGACATTTTATTTTTTCTTTCTATAAATTTTAAAGCTTCATTTTTATATTCTGGATTTATCTTACCTTCAGATGATTGATCTCCTATTTCTGGACTTTTCATTTTATTTCTTTCTTTTTTTATCAAAATACACTAAATATCTTACCAATAAAAAATACATAAAATACCAAAAGCATCCATCCTTCCCATTTGGTAATTTGCCTGTCTTGGGTAATAAAAAAATAAAGTAGAGTTGCAATAATCATTACTGGCAAACTAAAAAGTAATATATCTTGAGTGATAGTAATTTGAGTCATCAATCCGGGAATACCCATAACTACCAAGGCATTAAAAATATTTGATCCTAATACATTCCCTACTGCCATTTCTGGATTGCCCCTGCGAGCCGCGGAAATTGTCACCATTAATTCCGGCAAAGACGTTCCAAGCGCCACAGCAGACACTGCAATAACTTGTTTACCGATATCCAAAATCTCAGATAATGCAATCACTGACTGGATCGTATATTTAGCTCCAATATAAATAAAAAAGGCACTTGCTACCAAAATCGCCCATGTTTTCCAAGTTACTTTTTGTTCACCAATATCTTTTTTAATATCTAATTTGACCTCTTTGGCAATATCTCTTTTTTCATCTTTAGTAGGTT
>DAOVQR010000048.1 GCA_030628575.1 bacterium | reverse complement strand
TTTTTATCAATCATTTTTTTATTTACTTTTTTGACTAATTGTTCCTGAATATAATTTCTAATGGCATCATCAGAAATCTCCACCGAAACAGATAAATCCCGCTCTGCTTTTAAAACTAACCATGAAGCAATTTCTTCTGAATTGACAGTATAAGTTTTGTATTTTTCAGTATCTGTAAAAGTAACATCGCCATTAACAATTTTTTCTACCTGCGGTAATACTTCCTCTACTTGATAATCTTTGATACTTGGTTCAATTATATTCCAAGTAAGCACAATAGTATTACCTGTGTTAGAACTTAACATTTCACTAACATTGTATTTAAATTGTTCTAAATTTACCTGTTTTCCCTGTTCTTCTTTGGCAACTGACAATTGATCATCTTTAACCAAGATAGTGGCATTTTTAGGTTCTTTATATAAATCAGCTGCCATTTCCCGCAATTTAGCATCAACTTCCTCATCATTACCAGATAAAACATAATTAAAATCTTTATCTTGATATAATGCCTTAAATTGATCTACACTATTTTGCATAAAATTAGCATCACGACCATAATCAAAGGCATTATTTAATGTTGCATCAATATCAACCGATAAATGCAAATCTGCCAATTTGATTGTTTTTTCTTCGCTATTTTTAATTGTTAATTCTGTTTGATCAATATTAGCTAATTTTAATTCTAAAGATTTTTTGGCATTACTTTTGGTTTTACCGGCAAATTCATAACCAGCAATTTTAACTCCAGAATAAAATTGATTTTCATAAATTTGAGAATAAATAAAAGCAAGTCCTGAGAGTAGACCTGCTGCAATAATAAATGAAATCAAAATTGTAATTAAAACTTTAACAAATTTATTAGTACCAGTTTTACCAACAACTTTAGATTTTTGCTTGATTTTTACATCTTCAATTGTAATCGCTTTTGTTTTTGAAATGCTTGACATCTCACCCTCACTAATTTTACTTGTCACCCGTAGCTTTATGCGTAGGGTGATTTTTGTATTAAGTATTTTATTTATCAAACAGATTATTAGATTATTATAGCAAAAAAAAAGGTTCAAGTCAAGACCTGAACCTAATATTTTATGTTTATACTGCTGCTGGTTTTTTTCTCTTTGATCTTCTTTTTGATATTGGATAGTTATTTTTTTTGCTTTTTGATTTAGACCTTTTTATATGATGTTCTTCGGCAACAGCAACGATATCCTCTGCTTTTTTTATTGCATCTTTAGTAGATGCGCCGTTGAGTATGACCAATCTACCATAGAAACATTTTTCGCACATTTCCCAATAACCAGATCCCTTTCTACCATTATATAGGCATTCTTTATACATAGCATGTCCACATTTTGGGCAGGATCTTCCTGTTGGGGCAAAAGGAGATTTAGGCCAGACATAATTCATTAAACATCTTCCTTTCAATAAAATTTGGGCAAAGAAGATTAAAGCTACCAGAATTTTAAATAGTATTTTAATTTTCAAGTAGCTATTAGATTTGAAGATAATCAAAAAATGCCCTCGTGTGGGCATTTTTAGACATAGAACCTTTTAAATTCTTTTAAAAGTTTGGATTTTCTATGCTGATATATCTCCATATTTTAATAATACCATAAATTTATTTTATTAAAAAGTGGAAAACTTTAATCTGGTACGTGTGGAGGGGATTGAACCCTCGACCTCGACCTTATAAGGGTCGCGCTCTAACCACTGAGCTACACACGTTTATTTAAAATCAAATTAATCTTAACATAATAATTACTCCTTATCAACCTTGACTTAACCTTATTTTTCTGCTATAATGGTATAATTTCAAGAAAAATTGGAAACTTAAAATCAAAAGGCAAAAAATGAAAACAAAAATTAAAATTTTAGACAATCATGCAAAAAACAATTTTATTTATATCGCGATCTTATTGGCGTTTGTTTATTTATCATTTAATGTTTTATTTTTATCAAATAAAGTTTTTGCCTCGGAAATTACTGAATCTAAGTTAATCCAACTTGTAAATCAAGAACGTAGGGGTAAGGGATTATCTGAATTAACATTAAATCCAGTGCTTTATTTTGCTGCCAAAGCCAAAGCTAATGATATGATAAGTAGAAATTATTTTGAACATTATTCGCCATATGGCAAATCCCCATGGGATTTTATTCATAATGCCGGTTATGATTATCAAAAAGCCGGTGAGAATTTAGCTATGGATTTTGTCACTTCAGAAGGTATTCATAATGCTTGGATGGCTAGTTCTACACATAAAGCTAATATTTTAAAACCCACATATGAGGATATTGGTATCGCTGTTATTAAGGGTGAATTTGATAATAAAAATACTACAATAATTGTTCAAATGTTTGCTCAACCAATATCAGAAAATCAATTTAGCCCAAACTCATTAATAACCACAATTAGAAACTTTATTTTAGGATTCTAATAATTATAATTCACAACCATGAATGCACTAATCTTTACAAATATCACTAATAACACGACTTACGCAGTTAAACTGCAATTGTCATCGCGAGGAGTCCCATTGGGACGACGTGGCGATCTCATTTTAAACCTGATATAGATTGCTTCGCTTCGCTCGCAATGACATAAGTGCGTAAGTCGTGTTTTATTCAATTTTAAATGAATTAATTTTAATTATTAAAACATTTATAATTAGAATTTGATTTAAAATTTAAAATTGGTAATTTAAAATTGTTTTCTGTTTCCTGTTATTTATCACTTCTACGAACGTAAGATGTATAAGTTTTCCACAGATACGAACGTAAAATGTATATTGACAAAGGTTTGACTCCTTTGTAAGTTAAAAGTGTCTGTATGACGGAAACGCAAAATCACAAAATTGAATTAAAACGCAA
Organism: bacterium; assembly: GCA_030628575.1. Lineage (GTDB taxonomy): Bacteria > Patescibacteriota > UBA1384 > JAMDBS01 > DAOVQR01 > DAOVQR01. Next base: position 3,152 of record DAOVQR010000048.1, on the reverse strand, counting down.
AAATGATTTACTGAAGCTATAAAAGTTTCGGCATTAAAATCTTTCTTGGCGTTTTTATTTCTTTTTGCGCTTTAGCGACTCATGATCTTACCTGTTTTAGTTTGTAGTTTGCAAGCTAGGATCAATCAGATCACAGATCTAAAGTTATATTGACCAGATATCAAAAACCTTGTCCTGAGTACTTCATTTACATTCGATGTAAATGAAAATCGAAGGATCTAAAACAAAAATTACTACTATTTGGATAATAGGAGGGTTTGTTGTTGTATCCAAATTTCGCATGGCAAACCTGTTTATATATAATTAAGAACTGAAGAACATAAGAACTTAAGGACTTAAGAACTGAAAAACTGAATAAAAGAATAAAATGTATAAATTATTCGCGTCATTCGCATACATTTGCGGATTGGCATAATATAATTAAATTAATTAAATAAAGGAAATATATGACTGAATGGAAAACGAAAAAATTTAAATGGCTGAAGATATTTCTTATCGGAACCCTGATACTGCAAGCATCAATGGTATCAATGTTCGTTGGTGTAGGAAAAGCCAAAGCTGGCGCGCCGACTGATATACCAAGTATCACTTCGGGTGGGAATATATTAAATACTGATAATATATTAGGTCCACCACATGACGAAGATAGAGCAGATCTTGCGCTTAATGCTGATAATGTCTTTGGTTCAGGATTCACTGGAACAGGAGTTATTACAGAAGTTAAAATTGCTGCCAAAGGACATTGGACAGGAACTAATACTGATGATGAGGTTACACTTTCACATAATAAAGGTGATATTTCTACCACAACAAAATTTCAGGAAACCACCGATACAACAGTAGAATTAGATATTACAGGAAATTTAACTGGAAATCTTAACTGGACATATCTTAATGACTTGCAAGTTATCGCAACATACACTCAAAATGTCGGAAAAGATGGCACAACATTCCATATTAATACTCTTTGGCTTAAAGTAATTACAGAAGCAGATGCACCTCAAACTGCAACTATCACAACACCTGGCAATGAACACTATTACACTGATTCTACAATGCCAACTGCTTTTTCCGGCCAAGTAGCTGATGATGATACGGGAGATGGTTTAGAAGCCAATTCGTCAGAATTTTATATCAAAAATGCTGATGGTAAATATTGGACTGGAACTGAATGGATTAATCCAGCTATCACCTGGCTTGCAACTACACATAATGAAACATTTGATGGAACTGAAGTTACTTGGACATCAAATACAGATTTTCCAAATTGGGGAAATGGAACATATTATTCAGCAGTAAAAGCTGCGAATAAAAATGGGCAAACATTAATTGGCACTGAAATTGAATTTTATGTTGAAAATAGCGAGATTTATGTAGACGCCTCAAATATTGGCGACCCAAACGAAGACGGCACTATAGAACATCCATTTGACAAAATTCAAGAAGGAATTGATGCTGCTACTGCCGGTGGAACAGTAAATGTTGCTGCTGGAACTTATGATGAAAATTTGGTTATTGACGAAGATATAACTCTTCAATCAAGCGGGGCTACTTCTGATACTACAATTAACGCAGCCGATCCAAGCAATTATGTTGTTAATATAACAACAAATGGTGTTACTCTGGATGGCTTTACCATTACCGGTTATGCAGCATCCGAAACTGGTGCACATGGTGCTATAAATATTAATGCAAAAGATCACTGTACCATCATCAATAACATCTTGACCAATAACCGCCATAATGCTATTAACCTCTACTCAACTGGTGGCGAGTATAGCAACTACAACACAGTTTCTAACAATGTTATCAATGGACCCAATGGTTACGAAACTTATGGTATCAAAATAAAAGGGTCACATAACACTATAAGTGGAAACGAAATTTACAATGCCGATACTTCTATACATGTATGGAGTTGGAACGATTCTGAAACTGCATCTCCAGATTACAATATCATTTCCGGTAACACTATTGCTCAAGGTGCGGGTACTGCCGATCACAAATATGGTATTGAAATTAAAACAGGACAATATAATGAAGTAAGCGGTAATACAATTAATGTGACAAGAGCAGGAATTCACCTTTACACTTCAGATAGAATGGCTTCGGAGAGCAACTTTGACCCCAGACCAGCCAATAACGTAGTAGGTAATAACACAATAACTGGTGGAGAGGTTGGAATCGTTCTTTTGGAAGGCGCTAATACTAATACTATTTCAGGCAATACTATAACTGGAACAAGTATATCTGGTATTCTTGGTTCACTTTCCAGATGGCCAGGAGATTGGAGTAATTCTCCATCTGGTTATCTTGTTGGAACTCCTCAACAATATCTTCAAATAACAGGTAATACATTTAAGGATAACACTTTGGATAATTGTGGGCATGGTATTGCTATGGAGTACGCGGACAACAATACAATAGGTCAAAGTGGTCATATAAACACAATTAAGAATAATACAGATACTACAGCTATTGATTATCATGATGTTGCCTTCACAGCAGATTATGCAGGTATTTACTTTGATGCAAACTCCGAGGGTAATGTTGTTAATTACAACAATATAGTTGACAATACGGGTGGTTTGAAATCAGATAATAATCTCAATGCTACCAATAACTGGTGGGGATCTGATGATCCAGTATTTGGTGATTTAGTTAGTGGCGACGTTGATACTAATCCATGGTGGACAACTGAAACTGGACCTTCCTCTGTCCCAGCAGCTGCTCCAAGTCCTTTGCCAAATATTTCCACCAATGATACTACTCCTACTCTAACTTGGGATGCAGTTACTGCTCATCCAGATGTTGATAAATATCAAGTAGAAATTACTCTGGAGGACGGCGGTACAATCAACTCTGCCGAACTATCAACTAATTCCTATACTCCCGATGTTGCCCTTCCAGAAGGAACTCACACTTACCAAGCAAAATCTCACAACGCACCAATTAATTATGGCTGGAGCAATTATTCAGCTGAAGCTAATTTAATTATTGATAAAACTGCGCCAACTGCAACCATCACCTATGTTTCTGATACATTAACTAATCAAGATGTTGTTGCAACATTGAATCCAGATGAGAATGTAACTATCACTAATAATGGTGGATCAGATACTTACACTTTCATCGAAAATGGTGAGTTTACT
>DAOVQR010000069.1 GCA_030628575.1 bacterium | reverse complement strand
TTTATAATATTTTTTAATTTCTCTATTTTATATTCATTTTCAATTTCTATTATTACTCCAATATTATTATCAACAACATTAATATATTCCCTTAACTCTTCTATGGATCTAGATTTTAAGTGTATTCGTTTTAACTTAAATTTATTTATAATTTGACTAAAAAAATCAAAATCAATTTTTCCAAGATCAAAAAAAATTTCTTTTAATTCCCCTGAATCAATTCTGTTTTTCCATTTTATTAAACTTTCACAAAAATTATTCATATAACAATCTTTGCATCTCTCTCCAAAACAATCCATCATCTTCCCATTAAACACATATTGATCCATCATTTCTTTTTGTCCCTTAATTTCACTGTGCAGTTTATAGGGATCTTGTATTAAATTTTCAAAATTTTCCAAATAAGACGCCGGCAATCTGTTGGTCCAGATATAAATGCTGTTATGTTTAGAGAATTCTAAAACTTTCTTTATATATGGTTCAGCTTTTTCAAATTTATAAAGTATTATATCCTTGTTCTGCCATGCTCGGCCAAAAGGAACAATGTGAAGCAGATCAAACTCACGCACACCCATGGAAAATAATTTCGCAACAATTAAAGGCAACCTTTTGTAATTCATTTTATTGATACAGATATCGACGCTAACAATTAATCCAGACTTTTTTAAAGCATTTTTAATCCCTTTCATCGCTTGCTCATACGAACCAGGCGCGCCTGTCAATTTATCATGCAATTTCTTTGTGTCACCATGAATTGAAAAAGTAATTTCGTCTAAACCCGCCCTTAGAGAATCATCTAAAAATTTATTATAACAAAACATTCTGCCATTACTTATGACCTGGACATGATCATATTTCATGTTTTTCGCTGTTTTTACAATTTCAATAAAATCAGGATGAACAGATGCTTCGCCACCACTTAAAATTGCGCGACTAGCGGCATTTTTTTTGCCCTCTATTAAATCTTTTTCTATTTCCTTAAACGTAAAATGTTTTTTTATATCCAACCCATCGTCTTGATCAAGGCAAAACAAACAATTATTATTGCAAATACTGGTAAGCCGCACCCAGTGCCTGTTCTCAGTTGTTGCTTTTTCTTTATATAATTGTTCTTCCAGGTTAACTGACATTTAACTAAAATTTTTTATTTAAAAGGATAAACCTTTTGTTTCGGGAAAAAACGATAGTAAGCGCTGACAAAACCGGGGCAAAGATCATAAAATCTGCAGCCACCGCATTCTTTGGCTTTCACCATTGATCTTGGAGGCACAATTGCTCTATCAAGACGAACTCCTTTGTTTGATATCTTTATTCTGTTATCATAATATAAATTACCGCTCTTTGTCATAAAATCACCCAAATAACAAAGTGGGATATCATTAACAAGGAGATTTAAATCCCTATTTTGAGCATAAACAAATACTTCATTCAGATATTTTTTTATTTGAGCTAAAACAGGTAAATTTCCCAAACATTTAAAAATCTTTTCTTTATTTTGCGACCCATATAAATCCATAACAGACAAATCGGCCTCTTTTATTCCAAGCTTGAAAATTGATTCTACTATAGAAAGCAAATATTTATAATTCAAACCCATAATCACGGTATTGGTTTTTAAAAGCTCTCCGTTAAAATACATGATAATATTTTTAAGAGCTTTTTCTATATTGCTATAACTATTTTTTCTTTGGGTAATTTGGTCAAGTAAAACATTATTATGTCCATGTACTGAAACAATAATCTCATCTATTTGCGGGACGAAAACTCGGGAAAAACTTTCGGAAACAAAAGCGGCGCCATTGGTAGCTATGCAAATTTTATAGCCTTTTTCTTTCGCATATTTTATGGTTTCGGGAAATATTTCTTGTATGCTAGGCTCTCCTCCAAGAAAAGTAACGTGATCGGCTCCATTCTCCGCTTCATTTTTTAAATACGCTTTTACTTCTGATAAACTGGTTGTTTTCTGACTTTTCCTGTTTTCTTCTTCAACGCAAAAGATACAATCATTAGTACAACGCCAACCTAAATATATTTCAATTCTCTTAGACATAAATTTTCAAGTTATTGCTTTAAACTCTGCCCAGCCATATTTATCAGAATATTCGCGCCAAGGCCCCTCGCAAACATTATTTTTTATGCAACCGCTACAGACACTCCCCTTGCTTTTCCCTTTACTTATTCTTTCCTTGGTAAAATCGTCAATAACTATTTCGTAATCGTATATTTTAGTATCAGGAATTATATTTTCTGCAACATATTCTTCATATCCCTTCATAAAACAATATGGTATTGCTTCAGTCATCACGCTCATACCACAATTTATACCAACATCAAGCGCGGATTTAACATAAGGTTCAACTAACGATTTCCTTGGCACCACTGAATCAAAATTTTTCATTGCGCTTCCAAGAGCGTGAACAAATGCAAATTGGTATTGGTCAACTTTTAAATTCATCAATAATTGAGCAATTTGTGGTAAATGTCTATAATTAGATTTTGTTATAACAGTATTCGTAATTACGAGCTGATTCAAGTCTTTTAAATTTTTTATGCCCCCAACAGTTTGGTCAAAACTCCCCTTGGCTCCAGTAAGATAATCATGCAAGGATGGAGTATGTCCATGCAGCGCAGGAGAAAATTCTGTAACACCGGCACTAATCAATTCTTTACAAAAACTCTTATACACAAACATTCTACCGTTCGTTTGAATTTGAATCACCTTAAACCCGCTCTTTTTTGCAAAAGATATTATTTCAATAATATCTTTGCGTATTGTCGGCTCACCACCCGTAAAAACAACGCCATTACAAGTTTTTTTTGCTTGTATAATATTTTCTTTAATTTGCTCTATATCTTTATTTCCAAATTTTTTTCTTTTATCCCCCTGCACGCAGAATTTGCAAATATTATTACAAAAAAAACCAAGTTTTATATCTGCTCTTTTCATGTTTTTATATTGATATAGGCATATATACCATTCTATTTATATTATATTTTTTTGGCATTCTTGTGGATAATTTCTAAGGCCTTTTTTATATCAGCTAAACTATGGAAGTTCGCGCAAGACCATGGTCTTCTGTCAGCAATTTCATTCTCATTACCGAACAATACCGTGTTGCTGGTTCCAGCATAAAATACGTCAGCACCTGCATCTACTAGGTCATTTACCTCTCTTAAATTGCTTAAAGATGAATGAATGAGCATGTTATTAGATTTTTATTAATTTATTAGCATCGTCTAAATATTGTTTTAGCATTTCATTACTTTGAATAACCTTTTCTCCCCAGTGTCTTTTTAGGTCTAAACTCAAATCATGAATACAATTATTACTGAAAACAAAATTATGATAAGGAGGTTTTAAAATTTTATATTTACTTCGCTGTTTTTTTTCCAAAAGCAAAACTGCATCGCTCGCGTAGGCGCAACCATCTGTATCAAAAAACAAATTATGGCTAGCTAAAGGACTATTCTTTATACGCTCTTCCTCGTATTCCTCAAAGCCCTTAAAAAAAATATTATGTCCTTTGCTCTTTTTTCGCCAATACAATTTTGATATTTTAAAAAATTGATTTTTAAAAATTTGCAAATCTTTCTCCCTCCATAAAACAGTATAATTAGCCGGCAAAAAATTAAATCTTTCCACCCCATAATTTATAAACTTTTTAAAATTATCATACAACCCATGGACATCAAGGGGCCTTATGAGCAAATTGACCGTTAAAAAAAATTTGTCATTTCCAAACATATTAATCGTCTCAAAATCATTTTTTGATTCAAAGTCGAAGCTTACCGCCAAATCAATTTCGTAATCCAAAAAAAAATTAAGCATTTTTTTTGTTAATAATTTCCCGTTCGTTACAATTTGATAAAAAAAATCATGTCCTGCATATTCTATGCACTTTTTAATTAGATCGTAACGCAATAACGGCTCTCCGCCAAAAAACTTTATGATTTTTTTCTCACTGCTATTATTATTTAAAAAATCAATAATTTTTTTAGCCACATCAAAATTCATATCTTCATCCTTTTTTTCAATTGGGCAATAAACACAACTTTTATTGCAACGATAGGTCAACATCAATGATGTCACTTCCATATTTTATTTCTTGACTTTTTTATTATTATAATTTACCAATGGATCTTTGGCAAAATACGAACCATTCTTTGCGTGAGCAACAAACCTGCTTCCGCCACAGCACTCCTTGAGAAATACACAATTATGACACTCACCAGGAACAAAATCTAAATTTACCATTTTTTTGGCAAAATTACTCTTGAAACACTTTTTCACGTTATCTTGAAGGGCGTCACCTAAATTCTTTTCAAATGAACACATCATTCTTATGCCCCCTTTGGGATCGGTTACCATTTTCACTAAATGCTCCTCATTTAATTCTCCGCTTATTACTTGAGAGGCCTTATATGGGTCATTGTGAACACAAAACGGTACAGAATCAACAATTTTATAATTTAAATTATATTTAGCATTCAAATTATGCAATTTATCAATTGCCAAGCACATTTCTTTCTTACTTGATCCTGGTTCACCATTTGAATCAAAAACCCTAAAAAACTGCCAATTGTCTGGCGCGTATTGCCCCAAATTCATATTGTAAATAGTTTCCAAATTATCAATATTTTTTCTATTTAAGGCTGTAATATACTCTAAACATAATACATTATATTTTTTCAACAATTTAATCGCATTTAGCCTTTTTGAAAAAACATTCTTAAGCCCTGTCTTGAGGTAGCTCTCATCATCGTCAAACTCATGTATGGATAACATTATATGGACTGGAAATTGACAAATTTTTTTTATTAACTGTCTATCAAGAAGAACGCCATTCGTGTTAAGCACTACATAAAAATTTTTTTTACATGCATACTCCAAAATTTCAAAAAAATCTTTTCTCATTGTTGGTTCCCCGCCTGATAATATTAAATATCTTATGCCATCATTATAAAATTTATCAAGAATTAATTTTATATTTTTTATT
>DAOVQR010000103.1 GCA_030628575.1 bacterium | reverse complement strand
AATTCTTTCTGTCCAAACTGCAAAAATAAAGAAAATTTTGTAAAAAAAAGGGATATATTTTCTAAACTGGTTTTTGAGTTTGTTTCTTTATGTTCAAAAATCATTTCCAAAAAAAAGAGAAATTGGATAATAATGTTGTTTGTAAAGAAAAAATCAAAATAAACATATTGTATTATGAATATATTAATTATCACGACACTATATCCTGCATATCCTAATCATTCCATTCAAGAAACAAGTTATGTTATTCATAACTTTGCTTTATTTTGGAAAAAGGATAATAAGATATTAGTTATTAGACCATATATTAAATCCAAGAATCTTTCAAATAATTTGGACAATGAAATCATAATTGATGGAATTAAAGTTCTGAATCTTCCTATTCTTAACATTCCAGGAACAAGAATTCGAATTTTCAGGAAAATATATAAGGCATTATATAATAGCGAGTACAATCCTGATGTGCTGATTGCCCACAGATCAACAAGTTATAGAATTGCATATAATATTAGTAAGAGAAAAAAAATCCCTCTTATACTTGGGATACATAGTTCTGATATTAAAAAAATCAAGTCTAAAAAAAAATATTTGTTGCATGCCGCAGGCATTGCCTGTCGCTCGTATTCTATTTATTCAAAAGTATCGGATTATTTCCCGGGTTTCAAACATAAACTTTTTACTGCTTTTTCTGGGATCGACAAAAATATAATAGAATCAAAAAATATACATTTTAATAAGCTGAAACAATGGAAGAGTGGTAAAAAGCTCATATTTGTTACTGCTTCTATTCTTGAAAAATACAAAAATATCGAGATAAATATTAAAGCCCTGAAGGATTTTGATAGGAAAACGGATTGGGAATATAGAATTATAGGCGATGGATCGGAAAGAGGAAATCTTGAGAGATTGGTAAAAGAATGCGGTTTAGAAGAAAAAGTAAAATTTAAGGGAATGAAATCAAGAATCGAAGTCTTAAATGAATTGAAACTGGCTCATATATTTATTATGGTTAGTTGTGAAACCTTGGGATTGGCATACTTTGAAGCTATGGCAAAAGGAAATATTGTAATAGGCACAAAAAATTGGGGTATTGATGGCATAATAGAGCATGGAAAAAATGGATTCTTGTGTAAGGCAAGAGATGAATCAGAACTTCTTTCATTAATAAATATGATAGTTTTCAAAATGACAGAATCTGAATTGGAAGAAATACAAAATAATGCTTATGACACAATAAATAAATATACTACAGAACATGCTTCAGATAATTATTTACGAAACATTAAGAAGTTTATAGGTTTATATCGATCATAAGATATTTTGTGAAGGAAACAATAATTTATGACTATAAATAAACAAAAATATAGAGAATTATGTAAAAGGGAATCTTCTATTCCAATATTTTCAAAAGATTGGTGGCTCGATGCCGTTTGTGGTGAAGATAACTGGGATGTCATTATTATAGAGAAAGGTAATGATATTATTGCGACTCTACCTTTTAATTTTAATAAGGAATATGGCTTTACAAAAATATCAATGCCAAAACTTACTCAAAATATGGGTATTTGGATAAAACATTTTAACAATCAGAAAACCGCAAATAAACTTAGCAATGAAAAAAAGATAATGACACAACTCATCGAACAATTACCCCCATTTTATTTTTTCGGGCAAAATTTTCATTATTCAATTACTAATTGGCTCCCTTTTTATTGGAAAGGATTCAAGCAAACTACGAAATATACTTATGTGATAGAAGATTTAAGTAATTTGGAATCTGTTTTCAAAAACTTTAGGGGAAATATTAAAACCGATATCAGAAAAGCTGAAAAAGTAGTTAAAGTTTATACTGGTAATGATATTGAAAAATTTTATTCCATAAATAAAAAAACATTTGATCGTCAAAATAAGAAAATACGTTACTCTTTAGATTTTCTAATGAAATTAGATAAAGTATGTATTCAAAACAAATGCCGAGAAATATTTTTTGCAGAAGATGAAAAGAATAGAATTCACTCAGCCGTTTATTTGGTTTGGGATGATAATAGTGCATATTATCTCCTGAGCGGTGGAAATCCGCAATTGAGAAATAGTGGTGCGACCGGCCTGCTTGTGTGGAGTGCTATCAAATTTACAGCAGAATTGGGTTTAAAATTTGATTTTGAAGGAAGTATGTTAGAATCAATTGAAAGATTTTTTCGATCTTTTAATGCTATCCCAAAAACTTATTTCTATATAACAAAAAAGAAATCAAAGATTTCTCTGATCATTAAATCATCATGATATAGTAAGATGATAAAAGTATATATTCCAAACAATTTTTTGCCGGAAAGAAAATATGTGATTAATATATTATTTCACGAATTTTTAGGATTGGAATACAATATTGAATCGAACCCCAGTATAAAAAATTATCAAATAAAATTGGAAAACGGCAACGAAATTATTATAGAAGATCATTTTTTTAGTCGCTTTGAAAAGGATCTAAATTATCTAGATCCGAAAAACATTCCGGATAATGTAAAATTTGCAAAAAATGATTTCCTCGTTGAAAATGATATTCCAGCGATATTTGGTAAGATTAACCCCATAAAAATTATGAAATATAAATCAAGGAGAACAATAATTTGTTCAATCGATATTTTTGCATCTTCATTTTTTATGTTAACCCGTTGGGAAGAATATACAAATAAAATTAGAGACCAACACGGTCGTTTTCCGGTATATCAATCTTTAGCATTCAAGCATGGTTTTTTAAATCGTCCTTTGGTAAATGAATATGTAGAATTTCTGTGGAATATGCTCCTATCATTAAATTGTGAACAAACAAGAAAAGTTCGTCATTTTCAATTATTGCCCACCCATGATGTAGATTGGCTTTTATATTGGTACAGTCCTTTACAGTCCTTCCGAATAATATGGAAGGATATTTTTGGAAAATTTGATATCAAAACCGCCCGAAAGCACATAAAAAATTATTATCGCACTAAAAATGGCTATGTAAATGATCCTTATGATACATATGATTGGTTGATGAACTTGTCGGAAACCAATAACATAAAATCTCGATTTTATTTCATGGCTGGTGGTAATTCTAAAAAGGATAATCGATATGATATATCCGGAGACCAATCACAGAAAATCTTAAAAAATATTTTGAACCGCCAACATATTTTGGGTATTCATACAAGTTATAGTTCATACAATAATGCTCGTCAGGTAGAGATTGAAAAAAAACTATTGGAATCGGTTATAAATTTTCCTGTAATTGAAGGAAGACAGCATTATTTACGGTTTGAAGTTCCATATATTTGGCGTCTTTGTGAATACAGTAACATTCAATTTGATTCTAGTTTAGGTTTCCCTGAAAAAGAAGGATTTAGATGTGGTACTGGTGACACATTTACAGTTTTTGATTTTTTAGAAAGCAAAACCTTAAAAGTTTCAGAAAAACCTTTAATATTCATGGATGGTCAATTCGCTCCGGTTAATCAAAATATTTCCAGTGATCAATCTATTAAAATATTAACTGAACTTACAAAAATTTCAAAAAAATACAAATCGACACTAACGATATTATTTCATAATAGTATTTTTGTTCAATACAATGACTTGAATTTCATCAACTTGTATCAGCATATT
>DAOVQR010000037.1 GCA_030628575.1 bacterium | reverse complement strand
TCAGTAATTTTATTATTTTCTACTTTGTTAGTATTAAATGTATCCACTTGGATTGAAACTGGTTCGGGTAACCCAATAGCATAACTAATACTTACTTCAACTTTATCAGCCAAGCCAGCAGCCACAATGTGCTTAGCTACCCATCTAGCAGCATATTGACCAGATCTGTCTACTTTGGTTGGATCCTTGCCAGATAAAGCGCCGCCCCCATGGTGAGCTATACCGCCATAAGTATCAACAATATTTTTCCTCCCTGTTTGCCCAGTATCTGCCTGCGGCCCTCCCGTCACAAATTTCCCCGTAGTGTTAATTAACAATTTATAATCATCAATTCTGCATTCTGAATTCTGCATTCTGAATTTATCCAAAATTGGTTCTACTACCTGTTTTCTAATACTCTTACTCAGTTCTCTTACTCTTACTTTCTCATCATGTTGGGCAGCAATCACAATAGTATTAATACGAACAGGTCGCAAATTTTTAATTTTTAATTTTAAATTTTTATTCAATTTCTTAATTTTTAAATTTGAATTTTGAATTTGATTTGAAATTTGTAATTTGTCATTTGAAATTTCACCGTATTCCACGGTGATTTGACTTTTCCCGTCTGGTCTTAAATAGGGGATTATTTTTTTCTTTCTTACTTCTGCCAAACGCTGAGTAAGTCGATGCGCTAGAACAATAGGAAGCGGCATCATTTCTGGAGTTTCATTGGTTGCGTAACCAAAAACCATTCCTTGATCTCCGGCACCAAGTTTTGTTAAATCTTCTTTGATAATTTTCCCACCCTTATCAGCCATATAAGAATCTACCCCGCGAGCAATATCAGAAGATTGTTCTTTGATGGAAACCATAACTCCTGATGTTTCCCAGTGAAAACCATATTTAGCATCAGTATAGCCCACATCTTTGATAACTTGACGTGCAATCTTAGCGACATCTACATAACAATCAGTTGTCACTTCGCCAGCAATAAAACAGATGCCATTGGTAATAGTAGTATCCAAAGCCACACGAGACCTTGGGTCTTTTTTCAGCATTTCATCTAAAATGGCATCAGAAATCTGATCACAGATTTTATCCGGATGCCCTTCAGTTACAGATTCGGAAGTAAAATACATACACATCCTCGCAGATCAATAAAATTCGAATTATTAATTATAAATTATAAATTTTTATTCAATTTTCCCGCCTGCAAAAACTGTTGCTTTAGCAACTGCGGGCAGGTAATGATTTAATTTTAAAATTTATACATTATACATACAACCCACTACTTACTACAAAATATTCGCTCTACGTTTTTTATAAACCTGTCCGCGAGGTAAAATCGTTGATACCATAACTAGTTTTTTCTTTTTATTTAACTGATAAATAATTCTTAAATCTCCTGCTCGTGAACGATATCTTTTATCTTTACCTTTTAATTGTTTAATATCACTATCAAAAATAGGGTTTTTCTCCAAAGACAGAAAAGCTCGATCTAAACGCCGAGCTACATTTATAGGCAGACGTCTATAATATTTAATTGCCTGCCGAGACAAAATTATCTTAAATTGTTCTGGCAATTTTCCTCCACTCTACATAATCACCATCAGCAATTTCCTTTTCACCATGTAATACTTTTATTATTTCTTTCTGAGATAATTTTTCATCTTGCACCAACCACTCTAAAAAAGTAACAGCAATTATCAAACGCTCGGTAGGAACTTGATCAACTAATTTTTTTGTTTTCTTAGTTAAACTGTTCATAATTTCCTTTCAGAATAAATAGACTTACTGCATAATAATTTTTCGTCATGAAACTTAAGAATTTTGAGCGAAAATAGCGAAGAGTGAGGAAAACGTAACAGGGTTACGACGACGAGCTCCGAGTTATTTTTTAGCCAAAATTATTATGTTGTAATAGAAAAGGTTATTGTGTAGTGAGTCTAATATAGCATGATCCTTGACAAATCACAATTTTTGTGTTATATTTTGATGTATTGTAAAAATTGGGCCAAAAGCCCAACAAGAACCTTGAAAAAAATCAGACCGAACGTCTGTTGATATAGATTTGTTGATATAAATTTTTAAATCTAAATAACAGACCCTTTGGGTCTGATAATATATAATTTCTGAAAAAACTAAAAGGAGGAATTCTGAATGAAAAGAAAAATGGTGATCATAATCGTAATGATCACAATACTAATGATTTTTGCGGCTACTGCTACTGGGTGGGCTGAATTTATCAAACCACTCGGGGAACGTGTAGAATCTAATGCCGGCGACGGCACGGCAAATAAACCCTATACTAACAAAGATGTAACCCGACTAAAAGCTAAACACGAACAAGAAAAAATTACAGTTATAAATAAGATAACTAAGGTTTACCCAACGGTTCGAATGACCAAGAAAGAATTCGATAAGAGGATTGTTGAATCTCTGAATAATACAAAAATCACCAAAAAAAACCGAGCTCAATTCAAATACTATCAGCAAGCGAGTTACGGGAAAATTGAGAAGAACAAAAAAGGGGTTGAAGTTTTTGTAACCTCAAAAAAGGCCAAGAAAACAGGTATGAAAATCTTTAATGAAGAATTTGGAATTCTTCATTATGAAATTAAATCTTTGCGTAAGACAGTCAATGCAAAGACCGGTTCTATTTGGACAGAACTTAAGAAGTTTCCCAATGGAATAGAAAAATTTGTCCAAGGAGTCGAAAAGATGGAAAAAGACATCAACTCCTTAAAATTTCAACAAACTGGTATTTGGCTTTTTATCGTATGTTTGATTGTGGCAGTTACTATCTTGTTTATCAAAATCAAAAAACAAGATAAATCGAAGATTGCAACGCCAGGAATAGGGAACACAAATACAGGAACTGCTCCAACACCACTTAGTCCAAATGCTACTACATAATGAAGGAGGAATATTAGATGAATTTAGTAAGCTTAATCTTAGCCCTTGTGGCTATCATCCTTTCCATCCTTGCTTTAACTAAAAAGAGTGAGGATAAAACCGGTCCCAATACTGGTTTGGAACTATTGAAAAAAGACAAAACTTGGCGAGATTATATCGGTTCACTACCACTAAAGTATCTTGAGAATTCACCAGCGTGGCTGAAGAGATTTAAACAATTGATGGAAATTGATAATATACAACCCTTAAAGAATCAAACCTCCGCAGTCAAAGAGAATACTCAAAAGATTTTGGATCTCGATAAAAAACTCGATAAAAAAATAGAAGATATTGAGGTAAAATTAAACAATTCCCAAATCAATACAATCAATACATTGAAAGCAGACATCAATGAAAATCTCTACGATCTGAAACAGAAATTGAGTGAACGACTGAAAAATTTGGAGAAGGGGAAAACAGCAGAGCCAGAAAAAAAACTACTGGTAAAGAAAACTACAGATACTATTAAAGAAAAGAATAAAGTATTAGAAATACCCTTTTCCTCCCTCAAGAAAAAGCCATGTGAATCAGATAAAAAAGAAGAAGAAATCCCTGAAATTCTAAAAGAGGCGAAAAAGAGAAAAAAAATACCAATTAGTGTAAAGCCTTCTCCCGAAAAAGAGAAAAAAAAGATTGTTAAGAAGCTGAAAAAGGGGAAAAGACGATCAAGGGTAAAACTGGGAGGTGATTCAGAATGAAAAAAATAGATATAAACGCTGAATCCAACTTAGATCTAATACTTAAAAAAGTTGATGACCAAGAGGCCACCTTTCAGATTGATAAGACTAACATTATTGTCAAAGCGCGACGACCAGATGTTATTGCAGGAGCCAAAAAAGCAGTCCAAAAAAATAAAGAAATCGCAAAAGCAGTAACAAAGAAAATGAAAAAAGAGGGAATTAAAAACCTTCGATCTGACTTTAAGTCAATAATGGAAAATTTGGGGGATCTTGTCTCAGAAACAAGTCGAATCAGTACTGAATCTATTTCCGATATGAAATCAACTACTAACTTTTTAATTCTTGATGAACCTCTAAAGGAGTACGAATCATCTGGGGTACTGAACTTGGTAAGCAGCTCAGCACCAAAAATATATATCAATGGTCGTGACCGCATTTTATACTCAAATGATAAGAAACATCAAAAAACACATATCATTGTGTTGGTACCAGAAAAATATCCGCGTATCATTTGGGAATTGTTTCCTGAACGCCCTCATAGGTTCAAAATTAACTCTGAGGGAGATATCATCTGGGAATGGCACTATCGAAAAGAAAGTCCACTTAATGGAAATGTAGCTAAACCCAAGAAGATACCCCCCCTACAACTACAATTGCGATTAGATCTCAAAGGAAAAGAGTACAAGGAGATTTGTAAATCCTTGAAGTTGCCAGTCAGTGGCACCCGCAATAAACTAAAAGTCAGGATTGAAGAACACCTTAAGAAAAACCCTAACGACTTCAAAAAGATAGATAAGGAATATTTCAAAAAATGACATAATTTATACATTAAAAGCATCGCAAGATGCTTTTTCTTTTATCTTAAAATCTGTTATAATAAACACAGAATTAGACAAACGTGAATAAATATAAAAAGGAGGATTTTTGAATATTGAAAGAACTCCAATAGTTGAGAAACCAAACTTAGTAGAAACTTTAGGTTGGAAAGAAGAAGTTGCTCTTGAAATATTAAAAAATGCTGATAAATTGTTTGGGAAAGAAAAAGAGAATGGAGAAAAAAAAAGATTACCAGAAAAAGTAACGGAAATCTCAAATTCTTTATTTGAAAATGAAAAAGGGGAAATTGTACCATTTAGAACAAAAGATGTTGTATTTATTCCCTCTCATGATAAAAAGGGAATTCCTGCAAGAATATTTTGCATCGGGGATATTCATTCAGATTCAACTGGAGAAAAAAAAGCAATTGAAGAATTTACTAAAGCATTAAATAATGGTGAAAATGCATATTTTATTAGTTTAGGCGACTATGTTGATAGACCTAAAAAAAATGTTCCATCATATGCTTCATCATTTGAAAAATCAGAACAATTAGATTGTTTTCATCGAATTATACGAACTAAACTAGAATATCCAGAAAGAGTTATTACGCTCGGCGGAAATCATGAAAAAGATGAAAATTTAAATAAAAATTATGGATTTTATAAGGAATTAAAAAAAATATCTCAAAATCCAGATAAAACCTATCAACAATACTCAAAAGTTTTTCAAAAATTACCTAATGCAGCTATTCTAGTAAATCAAAACCCAAAAAAATGTCATTTTTTTGTCCACGCTGGAATCCCTGGCCAAAAGGTTAAAAACTTAAATGAGTTTGTTGAAAAGTCTAACGATCCAGGACTTTATTGGTCTGATCCAATGGAGATACAACGCATAACTCCTGATGGAAAAATACCAAATTATAATAGATCAAATAAACCTTTAATAGAACAAGGAATATTTTGTTATAATCAAAAAGCTGTAAATGATTTTTTTAAGGCAATAGGTATTAATGGAAAAATCATCCGAGGGCACGAAACACCAGATTCAGGTTTTAAAGAGGATTATAATAAAGTAATAACAATATTTTCGGCAAATAGATATGGAAAACAAAGCAAAAAAGGAAAATATTTAGATTATTATGTTGAAACAAATGAATTTAAATTTTTAAATCTTGATGAATCTGCAAAACCCCGCGAACTAATAAAAGAAAAAGAAAAATTACTAACACCAGAACAGAAAGAAAAAACATTACAGTTGATTGATCAAGTTATTGATTTTGCTGAGGAATATAAACAACAAGTTACTAATGAAAGAGAAAAAAAGGTTTTAGAGATATTAATTAAATATCTTAAAACTGATTATTTTGACATATCTAAAGACAAGAAAGATAAAGTAGATTTTGCTATCGCACCTAATAGTGAAATACTATTAGAGTTTTATAATAACATTCTCAGTCATCCTGAATTTAAGAAACAACAAGAATTGTAATCAATCTAGATTTTGCCATAATTTAGATATAGAAGCGGATTAACCCCAGTAGCAGTCCACCTCGGGCGAGACACTACGAGGCATGGTGCTGATCAAAAATACAACGCTGAAAAACGCAGATTCAGCGTAAATTTGTGTAGATATCAGCGTAAATCTACTTCTATTAATAAGGAGGGTATAGATGCGAGAGAAAGAGGAACCCACAAAAGTTGAGGAATTACTAAAAACACATCAGAAAGAAACAGGAAAAGCACCAGAACAGACTGAAATAAAATTCGGAAAATTATCTGATTTTATCAGTCTTGAAAAAATTAATTGCTTAATTGATGATGAAAAAAAAACTGAGTCAATTGATGATATAGAAAGCAAGAAGAAAAAATTTGATGAAAAAGTTGGAGAACCGTTAGTGACCGAAAAAGAGGAAAAAATAATCACAGAAGAAAAAATGGAAACACAGGAAGAAGAAAAAACTGTACCCCCAACAACTGAAGCAGAGGTTGAAACTGCTAGAACTAAAGCAGAAATGTTAGAATCATTCAGTCAGAAATATCTTGATGATTTCAAAAATAAGATTTTAGAGGATGTTGAACCCACAGAAAAAAGAGGAATACTTAGATGTTTGGATAAATTTAAACAATCGTGGAGGAAAAATTGGAAAGTTCGACTGGCTATTGGTATAGGAATAGCT
>DAOVQR010000078.1 GCA_030628575.1 bacterium | reverse complement strand
TCCGCAAAATGTTCTTTTTCGTCATTCATAATGTGAATTAAAACTTTTTTAATTTCTTCATTATCAATTTCGTCAATATGTTCCTGATATTGGTTAATAGCTCCTAACTCCCCTATTAAATCCTGTCTTAAACTTTCTAAAATTTTATTGTCCATATTTTTAATGTTATATTTTGTTATATTATATTTGACCTTGATATTTTTATTCTACTGTGTCCGTCCGTAGCTTACAAGCGAAGGAGGACCAAAAAACCGCCTCCTTGGCGATTTTTCTTACGTACTCCCCAGTTCAAAAACTTTTAGAAAATTTATCTTAATTCTGGAAAATAGAGAGTATATGACGATGATGAAAGAAAAACTAATTGAAATTTAAAGATTTTATAAAAATCCGAAAGTATCCCTCGCTTCAAGCATGTAAACAAAACTCAATAAATTTCTCTCCGAACGAACTCACTTTCACTAACTCTTTGAGATAATTATCACTCTTATCTCCAAATGACATTCCGCCGCCAGCTGATTGTAAAAAACCTAAATTACGCAGACGGCCAGTAGCTCCCACTATGGCATATTGCTCTATTCCGGGTTTCTGAATTGTTCCTATCGGTATAAAATTACTTTGAGAATTTAAAAATTTCAAAATTTCTATTTCCAATAAACTCATTGAACTCAATGACTCTAAAAAGAAAACCTTTTCGTCATAATCATCTTTGACTGGCTGAATTAAAATGTTTTTGAAATAATGCTTTAAATAATTTATTTTTTCCTGCAATACCTCTTTCTCAACTTTATTATTAACTTTTTCAATCAAAGTCATGAGTTTTGTCTCATCTTGATTATCCAGCGAAAGCTTTTCTTTCAAAGTTTTTAATTCCTCTGACAATTCTTTATAAAAATTTAATAGTCTACTAAATTCTCTCTGCTGTTTTCTATCAAAATATAAGGTCGCAAGAGTTCCACCAATATATGGTATTAACTGTAATCCAGCTTTAACCATATTCTCTGTTTCTTGTTTTTCCATAAATTTTATTTCATAAATTTCCCTCTATATATTTCGGAAGTTCAACTTCCGACTTTATTAATCTTTAAATTATAAAATAAATTTTCAAATTCAAGAATATAGCCTTTTAAATTATCAACTTTTGAGCGAATACCGCTTTTGTTAGAAAAACTAAATTTAGCAAGTATTTGATAAATGGCTTTTGTATCTTGATAATATTTTTCAATTTCCTTGCTACAATTAGATTTTTTTATAATATCCAACTTTGCCCTTCGTAATAATTCTCCACAAAAGTCGCTTAATCCTCCAGCATATGTTTCTATATCAGCCAATGGAAAATTTTCTGGTCCTAAAATTTTTCTTCTGTCACTTTTTATATATGAATACAAAATTTTGGCTTCAAAAAATTCTTCTTTTGCGCCAGAAAATTTTTTTTCAAATAATTCAATTTTACTATAAGTATTCTGAAAATTATTTATTTCACCTAAAAGTTCTCTTAAAATATTTCTTGCTTTAAGTAAATTCTTATTAAATATATTTACTTTCTTTTCTGCTTTTTTTAACGAAATATCTGCTTTGATTAAATCAGAATTAATAGAATAATTGATAGATTTTTTTGAAAGTGTAAGAATATCACCGCCAAAATATTCTAAGTCATCTAATAATTTTCTAATTATATCTAAAGACCGACGAGATTTTTTCTCCGATTTCTTTTTTCTTTCCTTAAGGTTGATTAAAAATGGGTATTTCATAAAAAATTATTATTTTAACTTAGGATAAATTGTATCATCAAGAACACTATTGAGGTTAAGACGTCCTGTTAAAAGACCTAAGTAATATTTTTTTGTTCATGATTCACTTTTTTATATTATTTCTCAATTAATTCTTCGACTTTTGCCAAATTTCATCAAACACTCAAGGCATTTGTAACCATCTTCAGACTTGCCATTTGCAGATACAACAACTATCAATTTACTTTCGTCTCCGTTACCGCAAATTTTACATTTTGATTTTTGTTAAATCTCTCCTAATTTTTTTGTTGGCCAATTCATAATTTTTTGGTCAATTCTTCGTAAGCTGTAATAATATAAGGCATCTGTGGAATAATTGTCTTTATGTCTACATTTGTTAATGGGTTATGAGCAGATACATCACCCAAAAATTTAATACCCTTAATTTCTTTTGCTGTTTTTGACATCAAAAAGGGTACACCGTTAACTTTTTCTGAGACGCACAGATTAATCATCATTTCTAATCCAACTAACCAGCCTGGCTTAGTTTTATCTTCAAGTTTTGCTTCAATGCCATTTTTAGAAAAAGTTATATAAATTAATTTTTCCAAAATTTTTCTTAAGAGAAAAGCTGTGCAATTACCGCTTAAGCCAAAATTATGCCGTAAGTCACTAATCTCTATGTCAAAATTATTTTCAAATTTTTTGAGTAATTTATCTGAAAACAATTCTTCTTCAATTGCCATTATTTTTCTATTCTTATTTATCACTTGAAGCGCTTTTTCTTTTGACACGCTGGCTAAAACCCAAAAATTTCCAGAAAAACCACTTGACCGCACCGCCCGAATAATTCCCTCGCCCATAAACTTCTTCATATAAGTCTGGACCTCGTTTGTTTTCAGTTTTTTACCAAAAACATCACGAACTTCGTCAATTAATTTTTGGGTAGTTTTGGGCGAATCAAAAAAATCCTGCCCGATAAGAGTTCTAATAAATTCATATTTACTACCTTTCTGTAGTTGCAAATTTTTGGCTTTTTCTTTTAGAATTCTACCAGACATAAGCTAATGTTTTTTTACCTTTGATAATCTTTTCCGCTATTCTTAACTTTTTTTTATCCTTTAATCTTTTCAACGCCATATTAACCCTATCAATTTTACAGGAATAAATCGGCGAAAGTTTTTTATAAACATCGTTCGCACTTTGTGGCTGTTTTAAAAAACCACCATCGCGTAGTTTCAAAATTAAGCTCGGCAAACTGGTCCTACCCTCGGCCTTCTGTTCTTTTTTACCATGATCTGATTTAGCGTCTTTGCCAAAAATCTTCTTTTCTAATTTTTCAATTCTCCTAAAAATTTGTTTGTTAATTTGTTCTTGGTTCATAAAATTTTTTGGTTATTTTCTAATTACATATTTCCATTTTCTGTCGCCCTTTTCACGAAACCGAATTAAAACCCTCTCTCTCACAAGATTTAATAATCCCATTGAAACGGTCGCATTAGAATAATGTCGTCCTTCCTGTTTAAGCCGCTCAATGATCGCTGGAAGCTGTTTAGGTTCGTTAAGATAGCCTTCACTAACTAGAATCCTTATTCCGCCAGTGGCGCCGGAGGTATCTTTTTTGTTTTCTTCGACATTGTGCCTGGTTTTAGTTGATTTTATTTTTACCTTGGTTCCTGCTAGTTTAGCCAATTCTAATACCTGGGCAATTATACTTTCTGCTATTTTTTTTGGATCTTTTTCCATAAATTTTATCTTTTAAAATATTGATATAACCCTTTATCGGGTTTATTTCTATCAAGCACTTTTTTAATAATCAAAAGTTTTAATGACGGCATCAAGGCAGTTGTTGGTTTTTTAATCCCTCTATCTTTTAATTTTTTCTGCAAGTCAGATATAGTTTTGGTCTGGTTAAAAAATCCTTCTTCCAAAAGCTCATAGATATTCCTGGTAAGACCGGAAAAGTCTCGATCTTGTTTAGTTGATTGATTTACTCCTTTATCACGTGGTGATTTTTTGCTTGGCACATTTAACGAATGCTTTAATTGTATTAAAAGCACCTCAATTTGCTCAATAATTTGTTTGTTTGTTATTTTGGACATATGCTTATTTATAATTTAATTCTATGATGTATTATAATCCTCTGCAAAATACTGTCAAGAGGCCTAAATTAAGATGTGGATTCAGCTTTTTATACCTTCATTATAATCTGCTAAATTTAAAAGTCAAGCGATTAAATGCAAGATGCCAAAAAAGTGCCCTGTTTTAGGCACTTTTTACCATAAAGTACTTATACGTTTAAGCTAATCAGAATTATAAAATGGTATGGTTCAGCTCTTTTAGATGCTTTTCCAGCTTACTTGCCTCCCGGCCAATCTCCTTCAAAATCTTCCTTGGTTCTCTGTGTTCTTTCTCCTCTTCTCCGAGGTGAGGCCGTAAAGCTTATATATCATTTTATCAATTTGGTGTTTGTATTCTTTGACCTTTTTGCAAATATGGAAATTACAGAAGTCGGGTCGCTATAAATCTTGGTTTTGTTTTGAAAATCCAGAACCGTTTTTTGTAGAAATATCCCTACTCTACTATTTTATTTTGATTTATCTTATTTAATTATCTAAAATCATCTTGAATTTCTTTCATTAATCTAGGATAATCACTATTGATATCTTTTGATTTATTAGGCAAATAATAAATTTTATCTTTAAAAATTGTTCGTCCACAGTCAACCATTTTTGTATCGCATGTTAATATTCTAACATTATT
>DAOVQR010000025.1 GCA_030628575.1 bacterium | reverse complement strand
GTTCCAGGTGACAATATCTGCAAGAATTCATTGACATGGCCTTTCAATAATTGATAGATTGCCGACTCTGATGGAGTTAAATTTTCCTTGTCTTCCAAAAAATCACTTAGTTTTGAATCTTCTTCTTCTCCCACCGGAGTATCAATTGAAATTGTTTCTTGAGAAATTTTTAATATATGTTCAACTTTCTCCACTGGTAAATCCATTTCAGCGGCAATTTCTTCTGGCAAGGGAGTTCGCCCCAAATCCTGCACTAATTGTCGTTGAATACGAATCAATTTATTCATTAATTCTACCATATGAACTGGAATTCTGATGGTTCTGGCTTGATCTGCGATGGCACGAGTTATGGCTTGTCGAATCCACCAAGTGGCATAAGTGGAAAATTTATAACCTTTATGATAATCAAATTTTATAACTGCCCGCAAAAGTCCTGAATTACCCTCTTGAATTAAATCCAAAAGTGACAATCCACGTCCTACATATTTTTTGGCAATAGATACCACTAATCGTAGATTAGCTTCTGCTAATTTCTTTTTGGCCAACTCCTCACCTTGTTCGATACGTTTGGCTAATCTTATTTCTTCTTCACCATTTAATAACGAAATTTTACCAATTTCTCTAAGATACATTCTCACTGAATCATCAGAAATTTCTTTCAAATCAAGTTTTGCATCCTTTTTTTTACCAAGAAGTCCAGCTAACAATTTTTTCTGTTTGCGAATTTCAATTCCTTCTTCTAATAAAATATTATAAAAACCGTCAATTAACTTCATATTTTTCTCTGGTTCTGGCAACGCCTGCAGTATCTCTTGAAAAGTTATAAAACCAGCTGAACGGCCTTTGATAAATAAAAGTTGGAGTTTTTCAGGAAATTTCAGATCCTCCAATGATTTTAGTGATTTAGTTCTTTTTTTGTTCTTTTTGTTTAATTGCATATTGTAACTCTTCTAATAATTTCTTAACCTGTGCCCGATCTCCCGCTTCTTCTGCCAGAGAAATTTTATGGGCGAAATCAATTTTTATTCTATCTTTTTTAGTTTGTTTGATACGTGATAAACTTTGTCTTATATCACTGATAATTTCTTCTTTTGTCGCTTTCTCGCTCATGGTCTCAATTTCCAATAACAAAAATTTAACTTTCTTCACTTCATCAATTGAAAGTTTTTTACTTAAATATTGAAAAATTTTCTCTGAAGTTAAACACTTGTTATCTTTTGTATCACAATCACTTTTAGTATAACAGGACTCGAGGAATTTGTAAATTTTCGCCGTCAAAGAATCAACAGGAAAATCCAAATAATCAACTTTAGTCATCACCAACGATAAATGTTCTGGATAAATAAGAAGCAACCCTACTAGGTTTTCTTCTGGAGTAATTGGATCGTTTGATTTTTGTTTTGTATCATAATCCGATATTTTTTCTTTAATTTGTCTACGAGTGACACGTTGCAATGCTTCACGAATTATCTTTTCGGGTGTATTAATTTTTTTACTCAAAGCTTTAATATAATGTTCCTGCTCAACTTTATCTGGAATAATTTTAATCAGAGGCAATAATTTCTTTGCTATCTCTTTTTTTTCTTTTCCTGAAAACTTTTTTCGTCCAGCAAATGCTTGATCAAAATACCAATCGATGGCGTTAACTGACTCTTTGATTAATTTTGGCCATAATTTTGCATCTTTTTCAATTATTTCACCGGCATCTTTGAACTCCGCTGGCAGGACCACTACCTTAACATTAAATCCTGTTGATATTGCCAATTCGATCGCTCGCTTGGCTGCCATTGTTCCAGCTTCATCTTGATCAAAAGAAAAACTTATATTGGGGCCATAACGAAGTAATATCTTGAGATGATCAGCTGTCAATGCTGTTCCAGAAGAGGCAACTACATTTTTCACTCCTGCTTGATAAGAACTAATCACATCCATCTGGCCTTCAACAATTATACTTTCGTTCTTCTGCTTAATATGTGTTTTTGCTTTATCTAACCCATATAAAATATGACTTTTATGAAATATCGTTGTCTCTGGCGTATTTAAATATTTTGGTTGAATTTTGTCATCAAGCGTTCTACCTGTAAAACCAACTGGATTTCCTTGAATATCATTTATTGGAAATATTATTCTCTTAAAAAATTTATCAGGTGAACCTGCCTCTTGAATCTCTCTTTCAGAAAAACCCCGATCGGCCAAAAATTGCCTCAATACTTTTTTTTGCGGCGCATAGCCCAAATTAAATTGTTTCATTGTTTCGTTGTTTATTTGCCGTCTTTTCAAATATTTTCTGGCAATGTCAGCACTTTTGTGTTCCATCAGAATTTTACTAAAAACTTTGGCTGATAAATTGTTAATTTGATATAATTGTGTTTTTTTATCTTTTTCTGCCTGATATTGAGGGCGGGATTTTTTTCTCGGTAATTCAACTCCTGCCTTATCAGCCAATAATTCCAATGCTTCGACAAATTCCAAATTCTCCATTTTCATCACAAAATTAAAAATGTCGCCGCCTTCGTTGCAACCAAAACATTTATAAATTTGCTTGTCCGGTGAAACCATAAAAGAAGGGGATTTTTCGGTATGAAAAGGACAGAGAGCTTTATAATTAGCACCTGCTTTTTTAAGTGTTAGATATTGTCCAATCAATTCCACAATATCTATTTTATTTTTGATCTGTTCCACCTCATCCATTTTATTTGTCCTGCCCAGCATACGACACACTGTCATAATACTGTGGAATAGATTTGACAGTAAGGAGTTGTACTGGGGTCTACTTCATCCATGCTTCTAGTATCTAGTATCTTGAATTAAGTATCAAGTATTATGATAAATTTTCAATTTAAAATTTTCAATTTTTATTCAATTTCCAATGATTCAATTTACAAACGAAGTCATTTCGGCTTTAAATATAATTATTCTTGTATTCTTGGTCGAAGACCATGAGCGAGTGTAACGAGTCGAATGGCGGAGAGGGAGGGATTTGAACCCTCGAGGCACTTGCGCACCTACACGCTTTCCAAGCGTGCGCACTAGACCACTATGCGACCTCTCCAAATTCTCCTTTTGATTATAACCTATTTTTTAGCATAAAAAAAAGTCCCCCGAATTAAACGGGGGTCAACCTGTACGCTAGGTGATTATGACAATTATTTTTTGGGATTATTCACTAAATTCCAAATTTCCCGACGCTGCAATCCAACAAGTCTCTCGAGAAGTTTCTTTTTTTCTTTCGGGTTCAAATCCATTTTCTCAATGAAATAGAACCCATCATGCTCAATCGGAAGATCTGACATTTTATTGATTTCAACTCTTTTAAAAACTTGTTTTTTTCCTCTAAAGATTTTTTGGCTAAGAATCTTTTGTATCTTTTTTTAGATTTCTCAGCTTGCTTTTCTTCCCAATCCTGAAATTTTTTTTCCAATTGTCTTTCTTCAAATCTTTCGGTAATTTCTTCATAGGAAGGATGTTGATCATAGTAATCTAATCCTACTTTCTCGCCTTTTACTGTAATCTGTACGCCAACCAAAATGGCAATAATCAGAAATACAATAATAAAAATAAATCGATTTGTTCTGTTCAATTAAATCCACTCCTTTACTTTAAAAATATTGCTGCAACTAGCAGCCCGAAAGCCAATATAATACCAGCTAGCAGCATTGAATCTTTCCCTTCTTGGGTAAAATGAAATTTCAGCTTTATCACTCCTTTCATATAAATTTTTAATTTTCCAACCCCTTCCTAAGAGTTATTGAGGATAATATACCAGAAACAACATCAAAAGTCAATAGAAATTATCTTTAATGTCATTCTCGAGCCGAAAGCGAAGCGATTCGACATCGGGAATCTAGATTCCGTATCAGGTTTCGATTACGAACCTATACGGAATGACAATATCGTTAAATTCTATTATCATTGTCTATAGATAATTGTAAATTAAAAATTTCCCTATTTTACCATCCTCTGGTAATTTTAGACAAAATCATTTTTTTCTCAATAGAGGCAATTAATCTACGGGTTTGAATTATCATATCTGGATTAACTGAAACGCTGGTAATGCCAGTTTCCACCAGCATTTGGGTAAATTCTGGATAAACTGAAGGTGCTTGGCCACAGATTGAACAAGTGATATTATGCTGTCGGCATTTTTTTATTACTTCTTTTACGCAGGATACTACTGCAGGATTTCGCTCATCAAATTCCTCAGCCACAGCTTGAGAATCTCTATCAAGCCCCAGTACTAATTGTGTCAAGTCATTAGTGCCAATAGATACTCCATCAATACCCACAGCTAGAAAATCAGAGAGTTTTATTACATTCGACGGCACTTCCACCATCATCCATAGTTTAAAATCCTTGCCTTGTTCTAAGCCGGATTTCTCCACCATTTTTTTAACATCTTCCATTTCTTCCACTGTTCTGACAAAAGGAATCATCAACCAAAGATTCTTAAGTTTATATTCTTCTCTAACCTTTTTGATTGCTTCCAGTTCCATCTGAAAAACTTTTGGTTGTTTGATATAACGAAACGCTCCACGAAAACCAATCATGGGATTTTCTTCTTCTGGTTCAAATTCTTTGCCGCCTTTTAAGTTTCGGTATTCATTGGTTTTAAAATCTGTTGCTCTATACACCACCGGTCGTGGATTAAATGCCTGTACAAATACCTTTAGTTTATCTGCCAATTTCTCGATAAATTCAGATTGGCGGTTTTCTTTAACAAACATCATTGGGTGCTCGCCAATATCAGCTATCATAAATTCAGCCCTGAGAAGTCCTATGCCATCAACCGGCTCTTGAGCAATCTTTTGAACCATATCAACCTGAGCTAAATTAACATATACTTTTGTACCCGTTATTGGAACATCGACTCTAGCGTTAATTTTATCTCTTGTACCAAGTTTTGCTGGAGATTTAGTTTGCACCTTAACTTTTCCTTTATAGACAACTCCATTTACTCCATCAACTGTTATAACCTGACCCTCAGACAAAATACTGGTCGCCTTGCCTGTGCCTACTACACACGGGATTCCCAATTCCCGTGATACAATTGCCGCATGGCAAGTTCTACCACCAGTATCGGTAACAATAGCACTAGCTCGCTTCATTGCCGGTACAAAATCTGGAGTAGTCATCTCTGTAACCAAAATATCACCTTTTTGGATTCTGTCAATTTCATCTGGCTTATGGATAATTTTCACTGGCCCGCTGGCTGATCCTAAACTAGCTGAAGCGCCTTTTAAAATAACTTTCATTTTATCTGTTTCAACTTTGCCCTGATCGGTCTCAGTAATTGGAACATTTTTTTTGATGGTGGTAACTGGCCTGGTCTGAACAAAATATATTTTTCCTTCTTCGATTGCCCATTCTGTATCTTGAGGAAAATTATAATGTTCTTCAATCTTTTTGCCAATTTCAGCCAGTTTGATTATTTCCTCGTCAGTCAATTTTTGCATTTCCTGCCGACTTTCAGGAATAGAAATATGCTTATTTTCATATCCTCCTTCAACTTTTACTCTTTGAATCTTAAAAACTTGTTTGTTGATTTCTTTGCTGGTAATTTTGAGAGTTTTCTTATCAACTAAATATCTATCGGGGGTAATTGAACCTGAAACTACTGCCTCGCCCAAACCAAAACCAGCATCAATTGCTATAACATTTTTATTATTACTAACTGGATCAATAGTAAAAAGTACTCCTGATTTTTTGGCCTGCACCATTTTCTGAACAGGAACAGCAATGCCCACTTTCATATGATCAAATTTATTATGAATACGATAATAAATGGCCCGAGCCGTAAAAAGCGATGCCCAGCATTTTTCCACTGCATCAATAAGGGGCTGCTTACCAAAGACATTTAAAAAAGTGGCTTGCTGACCAGCAAACGAGGCCTCCGGTAGATCCTCAGCAGTTGCTGACGATCTAACGGCCACAAAAACACCATTCCTGTCTTTGGTATATAATGCCTGATAAGCTTTAATAATTTCATTTTCTAATCTTTGTGGCATGGGAGTTGAAATAATCAAATTCTGAATTTTTTTTGCCCGCACTTGGAGTGTCTTACTATCCTCCGGATTTATACCTGACAACAATTTTCTAATTACGCTTTCTAATCTATTAGCCCGTAAATAATTAAAATAAGCGCCAGCTGTAATAATAAAACCAGGCGGCACTGCAATTCCGGCTTTAGTCATCTCGCCTAAATTTGCCCCTTTGCCGCCAACTACATCGATATCTTTATGACCAACTTCATCAAACCAAAGAATATTTTGTGGTTGTTTTTGAAAAATCATTATGCCCCTCCTTTATCGCAAATCTTATAGCGCGTAGTGTATAGCTCAAAGTTAATTTAATGTCAAAGCTCAAATGACTTAATATTATTTGACATTTATTAATTTAGATTTGATTTGATATTTGACATTTGGATTTTGAAATTTACTAAAAATATTATTTCTTAATATTTTTAGTCCCCGTGCTTGCTTTTGCTTCTTTGATAATTTCCTTTTCCAATTTCTTAGCAAAATCCTTATGTTCTTCAAGATATGTTTTGGCTGCTTCTCTTCCCTGACCTAATTTTTCATCACCATAAAGTATCCACGTTCCTGATTTCTGCAATATCTCATATTTTGCACCTAATTCCAGCAATTCTGATGGTTTGGAAATTCCCTTTCCATACATAATATCAAACTCTGCTCGTCTAAACGGTGGTGCCACTTTATTCTTTACTATTTTTATTCTGGTTCTGCTACCAATTATTTCTTCTCGGTACTTAAGCTGTTGTATTCTTCTAATATCAATTCTGACTGATGAATAAAACTTGAGAGCCATTCCACCAGGAGTAGTTTCTGGATTGCCAAACATTACCCCAATTTTCATTCTCAGTTGATTGATAAATATCACCACAGTTTTAGTTTTGGAAATGATTCCCGACAATTTTCTCAATGCTTGACTCATTAATCTCGCTTGCAAACCCATCTGAGGTTGTCCCATCTCTCCTTCAATTTCCATTTTTGGCACCAAGGCGGCTACTGAATCAATCACAATAATATCAATAGCATTGGAACGAACTAATGTTTCCACAATCTCCAATGCCTGTTCTCCTGTGTCTGGCTGGGAAATTAATAATTCATCTATATTAATTCCTAAATTTTTGGCATATTCCGGATCAAAGGCATGCTCAGCATCTACAAAAGCCGCTAATCCACCAAGTCTTTGGGCTTGAGCCACTGCATGCATAGCTAAAGTAGTTTTGCCCGAAGCTTCTGGACCAAAAATTTCCACCACTCTACCTCTAGGATATCCACCAACACCTAAAGCTAAATTCAATGCCAAAGAACCAGAGGAAATCACTTCAACCTGCATGGCCTTGGATTGCCCTAACTTCATAATACTGCCCTTACCAAACTGTTTTTCAATAGAAGAAATAGCCATATCCAGGGCCTCTTGTTTTTCACTCCCCTCGTCTTTTTTAATCATTATAATCCCTTTCCGCCCCTCACCTCGCGTAGTGCGAGGAAAATTACAAATCTCAAGCATCAAATCTCAAATAATTAAAATGACTGATTTTGAAAATTTGATAATTGAAATTTGGAATTTGTTTGTAATTTGTTATTTGTTATTTGGAATTTATTTATCATATTCTGCCAGCACTTTTAGAACTCTCCTGGTAGGTTTATCGGTTTTATTCTTTGATACAATTTCAATATTATTAACACCTGGCTCCAGCTTTATTTCCTGATCAAATCTTCCCTCTGCATCAATTGCCACAAACTCATTATTAATTGTCAGAATTGCGTCAGGATCTGTTTTACCAGAAGTGGTTACTTTTTCCTCTTTTATAATCTCCTCAACTGCTGGTTGGTAAATTTCCAAAGGTGGAGCAGCAGCAAAAGAACGTACTTGATACCAAATATAGCTTAGAATACCCACCACTAGTAACATTACCATAGCACTGATAACTAATTTTGGAGTGATAATAAAATTTGGAGTTCGCAACCATTTTTTGCCCCTCTGGGGATTTAAAACATATTTTTGTTTGTTTTTTTGTTCAATTTCAAAAATACCATAATTCTTGTAGATTTTTAGTTCGTTATGGTATTTATCAATCATTTTTTTAGAATTAAGACCCAAAAAATTTGTATAACGTCCGATAAATCCAATAACATAAACATTGGACGGTAAAACATTAAAATCACCATTTTCCAAAGCCAGCAGATATTTCATACTGATTTTTGTTTCTTTTTCCACTTGATCCAAGCCAAATTTCTTACGCTTCCGTGCTTTTTTTAAACATTGGCCTAAATTTTGTTCCTGCTTGATTTTTTTCTTACTAAAATTAAAATCCATATTTTGCTCCGCAAAATAACTCATAAACCGTTCTTCCGTTCTTAAGTTCTTATCTTGTTAAGTTCTGCC
>DAOVQR010000042.1 GCA_030628575.1 bacterium | reverse complement strand
AATGGCGTAATCCTTCTACCGTATTTGCATAAAGTGAGAAAGTCCTAATCCTGATAATTAATCTTGTCTAACTCTGCCTGAACAGTAACATCTAAATCAGCTTGCCCCTCGAAGCCTTGGCGAAGTGGGGTCTCCAAAAGAAATCTATCGAAAGCATTGGCCAAAATTACAAAACCGGGAGGAATAGGATTTGCTTGAGCTTGCCCCGCCTTACTAAAGGCGTGGGTCATCTCACCTAAAGAAGCACCTTTGCCGCCGGCGATATTAACATTTTTACTATTTAGTTGCTTAAATGATTTAATAAATTCTGACATCTTTTTATTACTCCTTTAGATGTGAAATTAACCACTTAGCTGTAATATTTGCTACTTCTTTTTCTTTATTGGGAAATTTATGAACTGTATCTTTAATAATATGAAATTCTTTTGGCTGTTGTGTCATATTGTATATAATTCTAGCGTGTTCTGGCGTTGTTTCTGGATCATTTTCAGCTTGAATAATGCAGATATTATTTGACTTAGACAAAGATTGCATCATTCTCCATTTTTCAATCGGAAACTGCTTAATAATCTCTGAACTAAATTTATAATCTCCTTTTATGTGTTCTTTTTTTTCTTTTCCTAAAATCAAAAACTTTTGATGTGGATTTTTTATAAAATCCTTGGTCATTTCAGGCAGCAAATGAATAAACTCATACCACTCGTCAAAAATTGGATTTTGTAAAACCATTGCTTGTATATCTTTTTGATCTGCATTAGCAGCTATTAAAGTTGCACCATAACTTCTACCAATCAACCCTATATCACAAAATCTTTTATCCTTTTTTATGATTTTTATTGCTTGATGAAAATTATCTTCAAGTCTTTCCCAAGTTTTATCACATAATAAACCATCACTATTATCTGTACCTATAAGATTAAAACGAAATAATGCAATTCCTTGTTTTAATAATATATCAGATATTTCAAATATTGCTGGTGAACCCAACATACCTCTATCTGTTCCTCCATGTATGTAAATAACAACAGCAATTCTTTTGTTACTTTTTATTTTTGGTATTTGTAAAATTCCTTTTAGTGTATATTCTTTACTTTTAAAACTGATTTCCTCTTGAACAAAATCGTGATTAATATTTAAAAGTGCAACTAAATCTTTGGCAAAATCATTGGCGTATAATTCTTGTATTAATCTCAAAGCCTCTGTTTGAATTCGTAAGTATCTTTGTTTTTCAAATTTATAATTATCAACTCCATTGGTCCTATGTAATAAAAATATACCTAAATATCGATATATTCTTTTCTTCATTGCTAATAATTCAGTTTCTGATAAATGTAATGATATCCTTTTTATGTAAGTATCTAAAAAAAGTCTAACACACTTTTTTGCATTAACAACTATTCCTTTATCGACATTAGATAATTCTATAACCCAGTCCGATATAAATATAGCTGCATCCCAAGCAATATCCCAATTGACAGCTGTTTCAAAATCAATTAATTTAAATTTTCCTTTGTCTACAAAAATATTTTTTGGAAGCGGATCTAACCAAATAATAGCAGATGGGGTCTGTTTACTTTCTTCTAGAAGTTCGTCTACTATACTATTTACGGTAATCTTTCTTGCGCCTACGGTATAAAAATCATTAATGATTTCATTCTTCAGATAAGATGACCATTCTTTTGTGAATTGTTTATCACTTTTAATACCAAGATTAACCTTCTTATTGTATGAAAGTAGGTGCCATTCAGCCAATAGTTCAGCGAAATTTTTCATAATTTCAGGATGTAGCTTCCCTTTTTCTATTTCTTCCCTTAGTAATTTTCCTGTACTACCTTGAATATTAGTCAGTACAAGAATATAATTTCTATCATCGTACCATAATACTTTTGGCAAAACCTTTTTTTTACTAATTGAACTAAAATATTTTAATGCTTCATATTCCCACTTTAATCTTTTAGGTGATAATTTGAATGAAGGATCAATTTTAAGAAAATCTTGTGCCTGTTTAATAACAATGCTCTGCCATTTATTATTAGCTTTAATCGTGGCTTTAAAAATAAAACATGAGCCACTATTTTTAATTACTTCCTTGATCTGATTAACCTTACTAATTTTTAAACTGGTCTTCTGGCTCTTTAAATATTGCGCAATATTCTTTTTATTAATTATAAATTGTTTTTTAGTCATATTTTCCTATTAAATTAGAATAAGTAAAATTATGTAATTAATTTAACAATTCCTTTATCGCCATCAACTTCAACTTTATCATTATGTTTAAATATTTTTGTTGCTTCTTTTGTTCCCACAACACAGGGGATTTTTAATTCTCGAGAAACTATGGCTGCGTGTGATGTAATGCCTCCCATGTCAGTAACTATGGCAGAAGCCAATCTCATTGCTGGCACAAAATCAACCGAAGTCATTGGTGTAACCAAGACATTTCCTCTTTTCATATCTCCAATATGGCGAGGCGTTAATATTAAACTTACTTTTGCCTCTATTTTCCCCGGAAAGGCAACTAACCCTTTTGCTTCTTTTTTAACTTTCTTTTTTGTCTTGGCACTTTTCTTTTTAGTTTCAATGTAAGGAAGCCACTTTTTTTGTTCGTCTTTATTTAAAAACAATGATTTTCCATTTTGTGAGATAATAAATGAATCTTTTTTTCTACTCTCTAATAATAAATTGTTAATATTTTTTTTATTATTCAATGATTCAATAATTTCTTTTGGTAAAGCATAGTACATTAAAGAAAAATCAATTTTTAATCTTTTAGCTATTTCTTTTAATAAAAAAGATAGCCGATAATGTGATTGAGATAAATATTCTTTTTTTTGATCAAATTGCCAACCACATTGCTGTAAAAATTTAAATTTTAGTATAATATCCTTTGGAATATCATATTTCTTGATTATTATTTGCTGGTCTTTTTGTAATTCTTCTCCCTTATTTTCCAGTCCATCAATTTTATTTATAATTTCTCGCTTTGGAATTTTAATAATCTCGTTTAATCGAGACTTAAAATAATCTATAGTCCAAGTAGGACCTACATAATCAAAAGGTACCCATAAATATTTTTGATAATGTTTTTCTAATAAAATTTTATGTTGTCTTTTAGATTTAAAAGCTAATTTGTATAAATCCAGTTCTTCTCGAGCAACAAAAGATATATCTGAAAAAGCAGAAAGAGTCGAAAATATTGAATCTCTATTTTCTTTAGAAATCCCAGAAAAATTTTTATTTAAATATGATTTAAGTTTTTCCGTTAAAGCAACCTCTAGACAAAACGGCACAATTTCCCCATAAGCAGAAATAATTTCATATTTTTTACAATATTTATCTAACATTTGACTTAATTGTTGATCGCTTATAATAGTATAGTCTTCTTTTCCAAACTTTTTAGTTTTTAATAAAAATTTTTGGGTCAATATTAGAAATTTTTTATTAAGTTTTAATAAAAAATCATTATCCTTATAGCATAAATCTAAGCTCCTTTGTCCTAATTTTTTAAGATCTTGATCCCCAAAATACCATGTACTATAACCATTTTTTATAGTTTGTATTAAAGTTTCCCATTCGTCTCCAATGACGTTTTCAAAATTTTTTGTATAAGCGTGAACTAAAAGTATTATTGGCAAAGGAGGTAAATCTCTTGCATATAAAGGTAAGAATTTTTGATTATTCTTTTCAATTTTATTATGTTTCATATTTCTATTTTACCACAAACAACAAAATATACCATATTTTTAGGAAAAAATCAACTGAATTTCTTTTACCTACTTATGTGACTTGATATAACCATATAATAATTTTTAACCAAAGAAAAAACCGCTCTTCGATAGGTTTGGGGTGAACCTCGAGAGCGGTTAAAATTAAGGATTTTATCAATGTGATCAAATTCCTAAAGTTTTTTTAATAATCGCTGAAATTTGATTCAATTCGAAAACTTTCGATAACGCAGTAACAAAACCAATCCTTTGGAATCGGCCAACATCTTCTTTTAATATAGCGCTACTTATTAAAATTCCTGGGGTAGGTTTGATTTCTTGTATTTTGATAAACAATTGTGGACCTCTCATTTTTGGCATCATATTGTCAGTCACCAAAAAATTAATTGTGTTTTGATATTTTTTAAATTTCTCCAGTCCTTCTTCCCCGTCATTTGCCGTAATTACCGCAAACCCTTCACATTTAAGCATTTTTCCAACCAGATCCAATATTCCTGGGTTGTCATCCACAACAAGAACTGTTGTTTTCTTATCACTCATTATTTTCTCCTCCTTCATATTCATTTTTGTTAGAAAACTATGAAATTTCGACAAAGTCGATATTAAAGTATAACAAACATTTTTTAATCTGTAAAGAGTGAAAAATCTCGCTAATCAAATCACAAATTAATACTCTAATTATCTCTAATAATTATTTAGTTTGAGATTTTTTCCAAAATTTATTAAATTTATTAAGATCGAATGATTTTTCTTTACTAAATTCTCCAACTCGAGTGCGTTCGAGGTCAGATAGATAGGCGCCGGTTTTTAGAGATTGACCAATGTCTCGTGCCAGAGATCTGATATATGTGCCTGATCCACAAACAACTTTTATTTTTAGATATGGATATTTATAATTAATGATTTTAATTGATTTAATTTCAACATCTCGACCTCCTAATGTAACTTTTTCTCCCTTTCTAACCCGACGATGTGCCGGTTTGCCTTTAATTTTAACAGATGAATAAATCGGCGGAATCTGCTTAATATCACCAATGAATTGTTTTAATATTTGATTAATTTCTTTTCTTGTTACATGTCGCTTGTTACTTGTTACTATTTTTTTTCCTTCGGCATCATCCGTTTCCGATACCTCTCCCAATTTTATCATCGCAATATATTCTTTATCACTCTCTGATAATTTTCCCAGCTGTTTAGTACCATCTCTGCCAATCCCCACCACTAAAACACCGCTTGCCAGCGGATCAAGTGTTCCGGCATGACCAATCTTTTTGATACCAGTAATTTTCCGCAATTGATTGATTATATCGTGCGAAGTTGGACCCTTGTTCTTATAAATTGCAAAAATATTTTCCATAATAAGAATCCTTCGACTACGCTCAGGACATTCGACTCATTTCCTTCTTTCTGGCTGAAAGCCGATTCGATTTAAACTCACGGTCAGAGACCATGAGCGAACGAAGTGAGTCGAATGGCTCCGGGACATGGATTCGAACCATGATTGACGGCTTCAAGGGCCGCTGTCCTACCATTAGACGATCCCGGATCGCTCCTAAAATATTATCATATTAATCTTGACTTTTCAAGAAATTTATGCTATAGTACTTAATGTTTTGAGAAATTGAAACTACTACCCAGCACCCTTGAGATTAAGGATTCGTATGTATTATATTTATCTGATTAAAAGCGATCAAAATGGTAAATGTTATATTGGTTATACGGCTAACTTAAAACAACGAATTCAAGATCATAATTCCAAAAAATCAATTGCAACAAAAGCAGGAGTTCCTTGGAAACTGATTTACTACGAAGCATATTCAATAAAAAAATATGCGTTGATTAGAGAAAAAAAATTGAAACAATATGGAAAGGGACTCGCAATGCTTAAAAAAAGAATCGGAATTATGTAATCTCAAGGGTGCTGGGAGGAAAGTCCGAGCACTTTAGAGTAGCATACCACGTGCAAACGTGGCCGTCGCAAGACGAGGGTATAGGGCAACAGAAAATAAACCGCCCACCGTGCATAGCACGGAAATCCCAAATTTCAAATCCCAAATGTCAAACAAATTACAATTAGCAAAATTCAATAAGCCAGAATAAAAATTTCAAAACATTTTGGAAATTGGAAATTGAATATTAAAAATTATTTGTTATTTGGTGCTTGTTATTTGGTGCTTTCGCGCTGTGCGCGAGGTAAGGTTGAAATCGTGTGGTAAGAGCACACGCGTTCGATTGGCAACAATCGTCTGTGTAACCCCTATGTAGTGCAAGTTGAGTGGGTCTGATCATCATCAATAAGTTTCTCGCTTAGATGTCCACAGATCTCAACGCCTAGATAGATGGTAGTTTAAACAGAACTCGGCTTATCAGTTTCTCAAAGCATTAAAAAATTCTCCAGATTTGGAGAATTTTTTAGTTATGTAGATGTTTTGATAATATAGTAGTTTCATGCTGAATTTAACCTTTTCCGTCATTCTGATACTGAAACAAGTTCAGCATGACATTACTTGTTTCAGAATCTTGAGATCCTGAACTAAATTCAGTCCTGTTATATTATGTCAAGCCCTACTCTTTAACAACATAAGGTGTTTGTCTCTTTAAAACAGCGTAGATTCTGTAAATTAGTTTTCTTGACACAGCGCACATAGCAACTGTATATTTCTT
>DAOVQR010000067.1 GCA_030628575.1 bacterium | reverse complement strand
TAAAACCAGGTGTAGTTATGATTTCATCTGTGACGGATGCTTATCAATCATTAGAAAGTAAGTATCAAATCACCCATCGCTGTCTGGAAATTTTAGCAGAAAATAATTTTAAAATTGGCTTGTTAACAAAATCTCCTTTAATTACAAGAGATATTGATATTCTCAAAAAATTTAATAGAATAAATTATAAGGTTAATCCAGGATTTACAATTACCTGTTTAGACGAAAGAGACGCTAAAAATTTTGAGAATAACTCACCATCAGTTGAAAGTCGTTTAAATGCCTTGAAAAAATTAAATGAAGCAGGAATTTCCACTTTTGTTTTTATCGCTCCGTTTATTCCAAAAATTAGCGATAAAAATATAAATGGATTATTTAAAAGATTTAAAAAGGCAGGAGTTAAAACAATTTTGATTGACAAGCTAAATCTTAAATGCGGCAATTGGTCGGAGATAAAAAAAGTGCTTGATAAACATTATCCAGAATTAGCTGAAAATTATCGTGAGAAATGGCTCACAAATGAATATTATGAAAAAATTAAAAATAAGGTAATAAAGTTATGTGACAAATATAATTTTTCTTTAGATTTAATTTTTAGACATTAAAAAGAAAAAAGGAATCTGTCAAGTACCCCTTTTTTAGACACTTTGTCTTAAAGTTTTTGGGGAGGGAATATGAAATTAAACTTGTTATTCTCTGTGGTCTTTGCTACAGGGTAATTCATTAACATCAAAACATTAGGCCAATGCACAAAATTATATAAAGAATATTTAAACTAATTATTCCCCAAAAAAAATCATCCAGATTAAATTTAAATAACAAAGGATAAATATGTTTAGATCACCAGAATTAGAACAAACTAGCCCTTTTGAGGATGATACAAAAAAATTATTGAAGGAAGTTGATGAAATTAACAACTCTCCTGGATTTAATACTAAAATAGATATAGGCAAAGAATATATTCTCAATAATACAGAATTATTAAAAAACACTTTAAGATTTGTTGAGGATACTTCAGAGATTTATCAAGATAATTTTCATAAACTTATTCAAGAAATTGAAACCAAAGAACAAAGATTCAAATTCAGTAAAAAATTAGTAGATTTCTTAATGAATATAAAAATGGATTTACCAGAGTTTATTTTAGCTAGTCCTGAAAGAGCTGCAGAGTATTTAAAAAAATTTAATTTACAAAACGGTCTAAATAAAATTGATGATAATTCTTTTATGCTAATTTTTAAATTACCCAAACAGCTCGATTATTTTTGGCGAAAATCAAAACATAATTTAGTTAATTTTGATACACGATATCCTCAGGAAAAAAAATATCTTTGGACAAAAGATCAGCATACTAGAGATATGACTGTAGTAGAGTGGGGAAATATGCATCATTGTCTGTTACCAATTATTTGGGGACAAAGGGACTTTTATTGTGAGAACGAAGATATATATTTAAGCCGTCTAAATCAAATGGGTGAGCATAGAATTGGTGAATTTTATTATATTTGGGAAGTTGTTAAAGATCCTGAAATTTTCGAAGAAGATGACAATGAAGACAATAATCTTGATGAAGATTATGATAATGAAGAGTATATATAGTAGGAACGATTCTGGACTCGACTATGTTTATCACAAGTTTTTTTTTAGAAGTTTGTAATTTTATATCCAAACAATTCATTGTGAAATTTCCTATTTTTATTCATATAAAAGTGATATAATAAAAATGTTATTAATTATAAGTTTAATTAGTTATTGGTGAGTAGAAAGGATAAATTATGAGTTTTCTTCATATGTTTGCGCTTTTATTTGCTGTTGGCAATCCAATAGATGATTTACCAATATTTATTACAATGACAAAAAATAAAAAAGCATCCAATGTGCATTTAATGATTATTGTTGCCTGTCTTTTTTCATTTGGAATTTCAGTTTTGTTTTTATATTCTGGTACGGCAATACTCGACGCATTTGATATTGGCATTGAAGCATTTAGAATTGCTGGGGGATTAGTCATTGCTCTTATTGGTTTTTATTTATTAATTGGTTGGAATAAAGTAAAAAGTGAGGAAAAAAAAGAGGAAAAAGAAGTCAAGCAAGAAACAGAAAAGGAAAGTTTAATCGGTCAAGCAATTGTACCACTTGCGATCCCACTTTTAGCAGGTCCTGCGGTAATTAGCACTGTAATACTTTTAGCCAGTCATGAAGGAGTTGCCAAACACCAAATATTAGTTGTATTAATTGTGCTTGCAATTATAGATTATTTAATATTTATTACTGCTGGACGTTTGGCAAAATTTTTAGGTGATATTGGGATTGAAGTAATTTCAAAACTTTTGAGTATTATTTTAATTGCTATGGGTATTCAGTATATACTGTTTGGACTAACCAACACATTTCCCGGATGGATGAACTAACAATAATTCTAAATTTTATTTTTTATCAAATGGATTGACTTTTTCGGCAATCTTTTTTACTTTTTGAATAGCTTGTTTTTCTTCTTTTTTTTGTTCATTAGATCCATTATAGCGCATCAATGCCGCGATCCATTGAGTACTATGGACATTTTCTAAAATTAAAATTACAATTAATGTTAAAGGAATACATAATAGTACTCCAATTCCACCTAAAAGATATCCCCAGAAAAATATTGATATAAAAACAATAACAGGAGAAATGCTCAATTTATCTCCCATGAGTTTTGGTTGAATTAGATTTTGTACACCTCCATTTATTAAAATATAGCCAATAGTTATGATGATTGCCGTTTCCGGTCCTTGATAAATATATCCCAAAATAACAGGAGGTATTAAGGCAATAATAAAACCGATGGCTGGAATATATCCCATAAACCATGAAAGTATACCCCAAAGTAAAGCATAAGGTACTCCAAGTATCATAAGCAAAATGACATTTCCGATTCCAACTAGTAAATTAATAAATGTTAAAGTATTTACATATTTTCTTACATCAGCTGTAATATCGTTTATTTTAGATAATATTGAATCATCAATTTTCAAGTCTGTTTTGGCATTTTTTCGAAGGGAGATGGCGGCAATAATCATAAAGACAAAAATCAAGAGTGTTATTCCAAACTGAGTGACAAATGTGATTACAATACCTACCACTTTTTCAATAATTGGCGCCAAATTTTGAATTGAGTTTAAATTAAGTCCTAATGAATTCAAAGATTCAACAGATAGATTATCTGATATTTGATCAGAAAATTGTGCTAAATAAGCGGGGATTTCAATGGACATTTTTGTAATAGAGACAAACACAATTACTAAAACAAATCCTAAAATCCCCACAACCATTAAAATAGTTAAAATTAATGATAACCAATTTCCGAGACCATGTTTAGATAAATATGTGTGAATGGGCAATACTGACATTGTTATTACAATAGCAAGTAAAATTGGATTGATTATACTTGAAAGTTCTTTTATGCCAAAAAGTACAATAAAAATACTGGCAGCACCTACCAAATACATAATCAGTTTATAAATACTATTCTTTTTTATAACATCTTCTTCCATATATATTATTATATCAATTAATTATAATATTTCCTAATTAGATATTTATAAATAACAATATAAAGAGTATAATAATAAATGGGTAAATTCATTCAGGAGAATGTATGAAAAAAATTATTATTTTTTTATCAGTTATTACTTTATTATTACTGCCGATTATAAGTTTGGCTGAAGAAAAAATGTACTCAGGCGCCGATGCAGAATTTATTACAAAGCTTACTAATGCCGAAAAACAAGATCCGCCAAATTTGATAGAAGGAAAGGTTTATCCTTTTTGGGG
Organism: bacterium; assembly: GCA_030628575.1. Lineage (GTDB taxonomy): Bacteria > Patescibacteriota > UBA1384 > JAMDBS01 > DAOVQR01 > DAOVQR01. Next base: position 1,209 of record DAOVQR010000067.1, on the reverse strand, counting down.
ACCAGTTTGTCAAAGATACACTTATTCAGTAATTTACCGGGATCAAAAAGGCCGCAAACCAGAATATGTAAAAATCTATTTCAACGGCAAAATGATTGATATGGAAAAAGAAAACCCCAATGATAATAATTATAAAAAAGGCGTTAAATATATCTATAAATTTGTTCCTAAGAAAATCGGTGGGAATTTTTATTATTTTGAAGCATCAAACGGTGCAGGCAAAGCTCGTAAAAATATCATTGACTCACCTGACAATGGACCAGTATTGTTTACCAGTGATTTTACTCATAATGAAATTGTGCTGATTGATAAAGATAAAAATGAAATTGCATGGCGTTATTCCACTGACAAAGAATGGATTGGCGGCGTAGCCCTTTCTGATGATGGTAAATATCTGGCTGCTCAGAGCTCCAATCATGTTTATCTTTTTGATACTGCTAAACCCGAACCATTATGGATTTATGATGCTGAGATGAAGGCACCAATTGGTGGTGATGTTAAAGGCGGGATTGATATTTCCGCTGATGGTGAGAAAATTTTTGCTGCACTCGGATCTCGAGTATTTTTATTTAGTAAAAACTCCAATAAACCAATTTGGGGATATGGGACTTCAGAAGAAGTGGCAGGCGGCGCCTATAATGTGGCTATTTCTGATGATGGGAAATATATCTCTTCTGCTATGGCTGGTGGTGGAGAATCCGATCCAACCCAAGGTGGACAAGTTCAAGCCCAAGACGTTCTGATTTTTTGGAAAGCTGATAATAAAGAACCGCTTTGGAAATATCAAACTACTGGTAATTTTCATGATGTCTCACTTTCTAAAGACGGAAATTATCTTGCTTCAGCCACTGGTTGCCCAGATCGCAGAGCTTATATATTTTCCAAGGATTCAAATCAACCTTTAATACGTTCTGAAATGTTGACCCGCGATTCACCTGTAGATGAGGCAAAGATCTCAGCTGATGGCTCATTGGCTGCTTTTGGTGCCGAATGTGATGGTGGCGCAGTATTTTTATTTTCCCGCGATTCTAAAGAGCCACTGTGGAAATTTCCTATTCCCCAAGATTCTTCTGTCCGTGCTTTAGGAATGACTCCCTCAGGTCAATATATCGGCGCAGCTACCATGTTTAGTGGTAATGCCTACATTTTTTCCAAAGATTCCAATCAACCAATTTCAGAGTGGAAATTAAATACCAGTATGGGTGTTTT
>DAOVQR010000097.1 GCA_030628575.1 bacterium | reverse complement strand
GTCTTCTTCATGTATCTCTTTATGTCACTTAATAATGTACGTTCAGAAAGTTCAATATTTCCATATGAATCACCAAGCATTACATAAAGAATAGGTTCTTCTATCAAAGATTGTTGTTCAAAAATGAACCCCAAATTACCCTCAAAATCACTATGTATTGAATATTCAACATTCACTCCTTTTGATGTAACCGTATTAACTGCTTTATCAATTAAGCGAGTGTTAATATCGATTGGGATATATGTGATATGCCTGTCATGATCAACTATATCACATAAGATTTGAGTATCGATATATCCATCCCCGGCACCTAATGAAACAAAGTAATTAACTGGAAGATCTTTTGAAAATTCAACACACTTTTCAATTATCTCACACTTCATATTTTCAGGAAGATAGTTTCTATCTTTAGATATATTGATCCACCTTTTTGCTCCTCTGTCTCCAATATATAAACTTCTTGATGACCAATCCCTATGTTTTTCATTAAGTATGTAGTCTGCAAGTTTATGGTCTACTATTTTATGGTAACATTTTATCCTGGTTGCCTTTTTAACGAATGGTAGTTTTGAAAAATATCCAGCAGTATTTTCAGCAACAGTGTCTTTACTAATATTTAAGTCGATATGGTTTAGACCTGCCAAATCTGTAGGAAGTTCGACACCTTCTTCTCTTACGACAACTACATGATTGTCAATTAATTTACCAACAAACAAACCGTATTCAAGTATTACGTTATCCCTAGGAACACCAACTTCATTTCCTCTTAACCATAATTTATCATCTTTACTGAAAATCAAAACTGCCCCATACGAACATTGAGCAATTTCCTTCAACCTTAAAAGGTTATAACTGTTTGGGGGAAATTGAGTCCACCATCTCAATGGTTCAAAACCATTTTCCTCTAACTCCTGCGCAATACGGATTGCCAGTGGTTTTTTTTCAGATGAACTTCCGATAAAAATTTTCTTATTCATCGCTACAAGCCTTTCTATTGAAAAATCTTGATTGAAGGGAAAAAAGAACAAGCAAAAAACAATGAACGAGTGGGTATATTATTGCTTTTGGATTAATCTTTAATTCAAAATATTCTGATAATAATATAAAAACAATCACAACAGATGCTATCCAGAACAAATGAGAATCCCTGATAGACAATTTACGACCAATAGATAATGGAATTAATATTGAAACGTAGATAAGCAAACCAGCAAGAATTAACCCTAATATTTGTTGAAAGAATATTGCTATACTAAAAGAGATTAGAAATACAATTACACTTGAAATTATTATAATTCTATTTTCTGGGAATAGTTTTGTCCTTTTTGAAAAAAAATCGTTTGAAATTGTTACGATTGAGCTAAAAACAAATGAATCTAATGTTGACATTACGGCGGTAATAACTGCGAGGTGTGATATTACAGAAAATCTGGGGTAATTTATAATGAAAAAGTTAATTAATGCACTTTCTGGATCATCCAATTTCACACCATTAATATTTAAGGAGTAGCCAGCATATATTGAAGAACAAACAAAAATAAAATACGCTAACCCACCAACCCATAGCCCTAATTTAGCTGAATTATTATCTCTGGCAGCTTTTACTCGCAAATGAACATCTTGTGAAACTGGCATGAATAATAATGGAAGCAGAAAAAGAATAATTAAATTAACTGGCATCGTTATAAAATTATTTTTTTCAATATTGGATGATATAAATTGATTATCACTAAGGGGCAAAAATAATACAGGAAGGACAAGAAATAGCAGCAGGCAAACAAATTGAACCTTGTCTGTGGTTGTGACGGTTCTAAATCCACCCAATATCACATAAACAAATACTAGTAAGGCAGGAACGTATGAAAGAAGATAATATGTATTGCCTACATATGGGGTAAATAATTTAGAGAGAGCAACTATTTGAGCAGCAGTAAACAATAAATAAACAAATAAAACGATAGAACTAATTAATAATGATAATTTGTTATCTGGACCGGATAATAGATCAGAAATTGTAATACCCTTTTTGCTTCTTATTTTTTTTGTTAACAAAAAAGCAATAAGAATTGTAGCAGTCAAAACAGCAAAGGGATCAACTAGTGCCCAATACCCAAACTGATAACCAATTGATGCCATATTAATGGTGGCTGCCCCCCCAACGAATGTCATTGATATACCGGAAATTATTGCAAACAAATTTGCTTTCCCGGAATCGATTGAATAGCTAAATAGGCTTTGATTGTTTCTCTTTGTTTTTATTGACCAAAAAGCAATAAGTAGGAAAAGAAAAATTAACAAACTTGAAAAGGCAAAATTATCCATTAGTTAGACTCTTAATTTGCAGTTTGTATTTTGATACATTCAAGATTATCGAGAAAAGACTGGTCAAAAAAGGCACCAATACCTGGCGATAAATGCATATTGATGTCACCATTTTCTAAATAAGTAATTCCGCCGACAACCGGGTCCTTTTCGAGAAATAAGGAAGCATCTAGGTCGAAAAAAAACACCGAATTTGACACTAATGCAAGATGTGTAGCCGTGGTAAGAGCATATCGAGTTTCGAGCATACATCCAACTTGTAATTTCAAACCGTAGCTGTCCGCCATTGAAAGCATTTTCAATGTGGAATAAATTCCACCTGATTTGGCTAGTTTAATATTATAATAGTCACATGCTTTCTTTTCTTTTAACATTATCAGGTCATTAATGTTGTGTAATGACTCATCGGCCATTATTGGCACAGGGCTGTTTTTGCTAACATAAGCTAACTCATTGATGTTGTGAGAAGATATTGGTTGTTCACAAAATTGTATTTTATAGCTCTCAAGTTTTTTTAATACATTTATAGCTGTTTCAACATCCCACCCTTGATTTGCATCAATTTTAATTGAAATGTCATAGCCGATTTTTTCTCTAATAGATTTAACTCTGGCAATATCTTCTTTAACTGATGTTCCAAGTTTTATTTTTAAGGTAGTAAACCCAGAACGGCATCGGTAGAGTGCTTCGTTTGCCATTTTTTCTGGAGTGTCAATTCCGATAGTAATGCTAGTTGTTATTTTTCTTTTTTTATAGCCACCAACTAGTAAGCATAAAGGCAGTTTGCAATATTTTCCCATTATGTCATAAAGAGCCATATCAAAAGCACTTTTTAATGAATGATTATTATCAGCAGCAGCCTTTTCTAATTCATCGTTACAATTCTTTATTTCTAATGGATTTTTATTTAATAGTATTTTTGCAAACAATTTAGCTTTTTCAAAAGCCAAAGATTGCGTTTCCCCTGTAACCTCTTTGATCAAGCAACATTCTCCAAAGCCATATAGTCCGGTATTTGTGTTTAACCTGATAATTATATTATTTGTTGCTCTAAACTCTCCGATAGACAAAAGTTCAGCCTTCCTAAGTGGAATATCAGCTTTGTATATTTCTACCGAATTTATTACTACCTCGTTAAAACTCATTGGTATTTGGTTACTCCTTTTTAGCAACCCACTGAGTGTGTTCTCTTGAAAAGGCATTTTCTGTATCTCTTACAAAATCAGAAAAGTTGTTCTCTGTTTGCACTGTTTCAAGTGCTCCCATAGCCACACCTATTTCGTGCGCCGCCAGCCCATACGTATATTGCGTATTGCGTGTATTGCGGGACGTATTGCGTATTGCGGGACGGCGTATTGCGGGACGTCCATAAATAAGTAAATTAATCCTGCTTAAAAGATAGTTATTTACTTATTTATGGACGTCCCGCAAACCGCCCGGGTGGGTGGCTAACCCTTACCCGACAGGGACTTACACCCTGCAAGATGCACCAAGCTTCGCTTGGC
>DAOVQR010000055.1 GCA_030628575.1 bacterium | reverse complement strand
TTATTAGTTTATAAAAAAGAAAGAACAGTTTTACTTTATAGGGGTCTTAAAGATTATACAAAATTACAAATTCCTAAAAATCCAGAGGCAAAATGGATTTATCTTGGTCCTGTATCGGAAGAGTTTAGCGAGAATTATCCTAAATTAATTACCTTGGCAGCAGAAAAAAGCATTAGAATTGTTGTAAATCCTGGGCATAGACAAATAATAAGAGGTAAATCCAAATTAAAAAATTTAATTAGAGTGGCAACAGTACTTATTTGCAACAAACGGGAAGCTCTAGATCTAACAGATTCGCCTCCTTATACATCAATTAAAAGATTAATAACAATTTTAAAAACATACGGTTCAGATATTGTAGTTTTAACTGATAGTAGGGAAGGTGCTTATGCTACTGATGGTGAAAATTTTTGGGCAGGAAAAATATTACCGACAGAAAGTATTGATCCAACTGGCGCAGGGGATGCGTTTTCTTCTGGTTTCTTAGCATCATATATGAAAAATAATGATATCAAAAAAGCGCTTCAGTGGGGAATAGTAAATAGTGGAATGGTAACAGAGGCATATGGTGCTCAGAAACGATTGCAGAGTGAAGGCAAAATTAGGAAATTACTTCACAAATTGCCAAACCTTTACAAATTATGAGTATTTTATTATAATATAATACTCACAAATAATTATTCTTGAATTATCACAAAATAACATCTAATTATTTGGGAGTTTTTATGGAGGATAGGATTAGTGAGTGTATTTTATGCGGCATTTAGCGATTTTTATCGGGGATGCAATAGATAAAATTCTACGTGGTGAGAAAACCGTAGAAGTACGTTTTTCAATTAGCAAAATTTCGCCATATGAATATGTGATGAAAGATGATGAGATTTATTTGAAGCAATCGGGCGGTTTAGTTATTGGAAAAGCAAAAGTTGACAATGTGTTGTATTATGAAAATCTTGATGGTGAAACAATCGGCAAAATCCGTCGTGAATACGCAAATGAGTTGTGTGTTGACGATGGGTTTTGGAAATTAAGGTCAAAATCAAAGTATGTGACTTTGATTTTCTTAAAAAACCCCGAACGTTTTTTAGCGCCGCTTCGGTTTTCGAAACACGATCGAAGACCATGGGTGGTGTTAAAGGATGATAAAATTTTGAAAAAATAAATCAAAAAGGAGTGATTTTAATATTATGGTAGATTCATTATCTGTAGTAAAATGTCAGTATTTTCCAAAAGAGTTTATTAGTTTTTTAATCGAATTACAGGGTAAATTCTATCAGTATATATTGAATATGCATTATCATTCTAAAATTAGGAATAGTTTCGATTTAGAAAAAATTGATGATAATTATTATTTGTTGTTTTTTATTAAAAAATTTAGAGATTATTGTATAGTAGAATCAATTTCTGACGATTTTTTTTGTAAAGATACAGACGATATAGTGAATATATTTGCTATTTTGTCAGATATGATTCACGAACAACAATATTATTTACACAAAAATTATAGATAAAAAGGGCTAAGTATAAGCCCTTTCCTTTTTGTCTAAAAACTGTTATACTTTATTACGATATTCATTAATTAGTTATTGGTTATTTGTAAAGATTAGCCATTAGGATTTATATGAAAGTAAAATTACAAAAGCTACCAAAATCAAGAGTTAAATTGGAAATTGAGGTGCCGGCAAAAGACGTTGAGAAATATTTTGAAGATGCATATAAAAAATTAGCGGATCAGGTAGAAATACAAGGTTTTAGAAAAGGCAAAGCACCAAAAATGATGGTGATTGATAAGGTTGGGCAGGCAAGATATAATTCCGAAGCGTTAGATATGGCAATGCCGCAGTTTTATGTTCAAGCATTGCATGAGAATAAAATCATTCCTATTTCTCAACCAGCAATTTCAGTTGAACAGTTTGGTGAAACCAAAGATCTTAAATTTATTGCTCAAGTGGATGTGTTGCCAAAAGTTGATTTAGGTGATTATAGAAAATTAAAAATTAAATATCAAAAACCAAAGATTGAGGTAAAACCAGAAGAGGTTGAAAAAGTTTTAAAGCGTCTTCAATATCAAGCGGCAAAATATACTGATTCCAGTGAACTAGCAAAAAAAGGCAATAAGATTGAAATCGAATTTGAAGGTAAAATAAAAAATGTAAAAAGTGATAAACATTCTTCTAAAGCATTCCCTTTAATTTTGGGTGAAGGTATAATGATGGCAGGTTTTGAAGAAAAACTTGAAGGAATGAAAAAAGATGATGAAAAGGAATTTAAATTAAAAGTTAAAGGTGATGAAGTTAATTTTAAAGTAAAAATGTTGGATGTAAAAAAAGTGGATTTACCAGTAGTTGATGATCAATTTGTATCCCGTTTTGGCAGAAAATCAGTGCTTGATTTAAAAAGCGCAATTGGTAAGGGAATTATGCAGGAGAAAGAAATGAAAGATAGGCAGGAATTAGAAAAAAAGATATTTGATGAACTTCTTAAAAAAGCAAAAATGGAAATTCCCGAAAGTTTGGTAAATCAGGAAATTGCTCGGAAAATCCAGCAGATTCAGAAGCAAGCTGGACCGGGGTTTAATCAATTTTTGGAAAAATCAGGAAAAACTATTGCTGATTTGCAAAAGGATATGCGGCCATCAGCCGAACGTTCAGTACAGATCGGGCTAATTTTGGGTGAAGTATCAAAAGATTTAGGACTAGTAAAACAAAAGCCAAAAACTCAGGAAGAACAAAAACAAATTGTCAAAAAAACAATAGATAAATTAATAGAATTTGCGACAGAATAATAAAATAATTGTTGTATGGCTATATTGTTACATTGTTTATTCTTCGACTCGAACAATATTATAATTGTGTCGTTCTGAATTTAGTAATGTCATGCTGAACTTGTTTCAGTATCAGAATCTCAGAGATCCTGAATCGAGTTCAGGATGACATAAAACATAGGATCAGTATGAAGAATATAAAAAACCAGATACTTATTCCCACCGTTATTGAAAAGTCGCAATTTGGGGAGCGGGCTTATGATATTTATTCCCGTTTGTTAAAAGAAAGAATCATTTTTATTGGCGGGCCGATTGATGATAATTTGGCCAATATTGTTATGGCACAGCTTTTATTTTTAGAATCAGAAGATCTCAAAGAGGATATTAGTTTGTATATTAATTCTCCGGGTGGATCTGTTACTGCTGGTTTGGCAGTTTATGATACTATGCAATATGTCAAATCTGATATTTCCACTATTTGTATGGGAATGGCTGCTTCAATGGGTGCATTTTTGTTGGCAGGAGGTAAAAAAGGCAAAAGATATATTCTACCAAATGCTAAAGTGCTTCTTCACCAAGTTATGGGTGGTTTTGAGGGTCAGGCAACTGATATAAAAATTCAGGCAGAAGAGGTATTAAGAGTTACAAAGCAAATCAATGAGATATTATCAAAACATACCGGACAGCCATTAAAAAAGATTGAAAAAGATACAGATAGAGATTTTTTTATGAACGCTCGGGAAGCTAAGAAGTATGGAGTGGTAGATAGAGTAATCAACAAATAATGTCAAAGCTCAAATGTTGAATTACAGAATAAATGTAAAACTAAAAACGCAAAATGTAAAACAACAGCTCAAAGCTTAAAATATAATTAAATTGTTTTGAATTTTACACTGTTATTTTGCGTTTTACGCTTTACGTTTCGCTCTATTGAAATTGACATTGATATTTATAGATACTTGACAAATTTAGGGACTTATTATATGATACAATTGCTTAAAAGGTAGGGAAAAACTAATGAGATACATCAATTAATAATTTGGATAAAAGTATAATTCAAGGATAGAAAAGAGTCGGTAATGATTTCCTTGTCGACTTTTTTGTGTTCTTTGAAAATTAGCACCGCAAACCACTATATTTGACTTTTTAGTGGTTGTAAGAATTTTCGAGTGAGATCTCGAAATAAAATATTAAAATCTCGTCAGTTTTATTTTTGAGCTTATAAACTCTAGAATTCTAGTTGACTAGTTTCTAGTTATCTAGTTTCTAATTTATTGAAGAGTTCGATCCTGGCTCAGGATGAACGCTGGCGGCGTGCCTAACACATGCAAGTCGAATGGTTCGGAATTCAGAATTTGGATTTCAGAATTCGGATTTACGTTTGATAGTGGAAATTAAACGATTTAATTTTTTGGACAAAATTGTATATTTATTGATTAACTGGTTTAATTAGTTTCATGGCGATGTTGTAGATTTCTAAATCTTCAACATCCATATATTTATTATACCATATCCGATATCTGATATCTGACTTCCGATTTCCGATCCATGGCAGACGGGTGAGTAACACGTAGGAATCTACCTTAGAGTCTCGGATAACCCACTGAAAAGTGGAATAATACGAGATAGTCCACTCGCGCTTCACTATTGTTCAGCGCTTAAATTCAAAATTAAAAATGCAAAATGAAAAATTAATGTATCGTTTCGCGATGATTATATTATATAAATTATGAGCGTAGCGAATACAATAGTTTTGAACTTTGAGATTTGCATTTTGAGTTTGAGTACCGAGCAGCAGCGAGGTGCGATTGGTAAAGATTTATTGCTCTAAGAGGAGCCTGCGTCCTATCAGCTTGTTGGTAAGGTAAAAGCTTACCAAGGCTATGACGGGTAGCTGGATCGAGAGGTTGACCAGCCACAATGGGACTGAGACACGGCCCATACTCCTACGGGAGGCAGCAGTTGGGAATATTGCACAATGGGGGAAACCCTGATGCAGCGACGCCGCGTGATTGAAGAAGCCCTTCGGGGTGTAAAAATTTTTTCTCTGGGACGATTATGACGGTACCAGAGGAATAAGGACTTGCTAACTACGTGCCAGCAGCAGCGGTAATACGTAGAGTCCAAGCGTTATCCGGAATTATTGGGCGTAAAGCGTTCGTAGGCTGATTAACAAGTTAGATTTAAAATCTTCAGGCTTAACCTGGAGTTTGGATCTAAAACTGTTAATCTTGAGCATAGTTGGGGTAAGTGGAACTCTCGGTGTAGCAGTGAAATGCGTTGATATCGAGAGGAACACCAATGGCGAAGGCAGCTTACTAGGCTATTGCTGACGCTGAGGAACGAAAGCGTGGGTAGCGAAAGGGATTAGATACCCCTGTAGTCCCGGGCCTAAACGATGTTCACTAACTTTTCGGAGTATCGACCCTCTGAGAGGTACAGCTAACGCGTTAAGTGAACCGCCTGGGTAGTACGAGCGCAAGCTTAAAACTCAAAGGAATAGACGGGGACTCGCACAAGCGGTGGATCACGTGGCTTAATTCGACGACAAGCGAAGAACCTTACCAGGGCTTGACATGTTAAGTGAAAATTTGCCGAAAGGCGAACTCCGCAAGGCACTTAATACAGGTGCTGCATGGTTGTCGTCAGCAGGTGTCGTGAGATGCTCCCTTAAATGGGGAAACCTGCGCAACCCTTGCCCTGTGTTTTACGTGTCACAGGGGACTGCCGTAGATAATACGGAGGAAGGTGAGGATGACGCCAAATCCGCATGGCCTTTTGATGTCCTGGGCTG
>DAOVQR010000124.1 GCA_030628575.1 bacterium | reverse complement strand
AGTATTGAATGGAAAATTAGTGTAAATTAGTGTTGTATGCAATACAAGACCCAAGGTATTATTATCAAAAGAAAAAAATTCGGTGAAGCTGGTCGGCTTTTGACTATCTATACTGAAAAAAAAGGCAAAATTATTGCCATTGCCAAAGGAGTTCGGCGAATCAAATCAAAACTGGCCGGGCATTTGGAATTATTTTATTTGACTGATTTTGTCATTGCTGAAGGGAAAAATTTAGATATAATAACTGGGGCGCAAGTTATTAATAACCATCAATATTTAAGAGATAATTTACAATTATCAAATCAAGCGTATTATATAAGTGAGATAGTTGATAAATTAGTTGGTGAAAACGAATCGAATAAAAAACTTTTTGATCTTTTGAAAAAATGTCTAACCCAAATAGAAAATAATAATCAACTGCTTTTGTCATATTTTTCTATGCAGATATTAGGGCTACTTGGCCATCAGCCAGAGTTAGATATCTGTGCTCATTGCCATCAGAAATTATCAGAATTAGGCAAGCATTATTTTTCCCATCAATTTGGCGGTATAATCTGTCAAAATTGTCAGCAATATGATAATCAAGTTCAAACAATTGACATTAATGATATAAAACTGTTAAGATTATTATCTAATAGTGATATAAAAATTATTGATCGAGTCAAACTCGACAGCACTATTAACAATTTAATTTCTCAGTTTCTAGAATACATTCTGGAAGCTGAGATTAAGAGTAAAAAATTTTTGTAGAGGTGGTGTAATCAATATTGGACAATGGAAACAAAATACAAAAGCAAATTAAAGAAGTAGATAAATTAACACAAGAAGCGAAGGGGTTAATAAAAAAAATACAAGATCCGAGGCCTGCAAGGGTAGAAGAGCTCATTAAAGAAGCTAATAATTTAACAAAAAAAACTAAAGAATAAAAATAAATTACAAATAAGGACTAATTTTATCAAAGTCCTTTTTTTTCTGGTTAGAATCTGTTATACTTATCACTTGAAAGTAAATTAATTAAGGATTAAATATGGCTTTGACTCATGTAGAAGTTGATTTATCTAAAATCAAACAAAACATCAAAAATTTAAAATATCTTATCAGACCAGAAACTAAAACTATGGTGGTAGTTAAATCCAATGCTTATGGACATGGGATTATTCAGGTTGCCAAAACCGCGATTGAAGCTGGGGCAAATTGGTTAGGTGTGGTAAATATTGGAGAAGGATTAAGGTTAAGAGAAGCCGGAACTCGGGTACCAATATTAGTTTTGGGCTATCCTGGGTTTTCTCAAATACAACATGCTGCGCAAAAAGGTATTGCCATCCCAATTTTATCTATTGAACAAGCTGAAAGATTAGCCAGTTATAAATTATCATATCCATTAGTAGTGCATTTGAAAGTGGAAACAGGAATCAACCGATTGGGATTGCAAAAAAATGAAATAATTAAAGCATATAATTTGCTTAAACTTAATAAACAAATTGTTATTGAAGGACTTTATTCGCATTTTGCTTCAGTTGAAGAAGAAAATATTAATTATTCCCAGAAACAAATTAAAAATTTTGGAGAAGTATTAAAAGAGCTGAAAAAGAAAAAAATCAATATTCCTCTAAAACATTTCTCTGCTACTTCAGCAGTAATGATTTTGTCAGAAGCTCAGTATGATATGGTTCGTTTGGGAATTGGGGTTTATGGTTTATGGCCATCAGAAGGAGTGAAAAAGACATTTTTGAAGAGTAAAAATGCTGATGAAAATTTTTTACAGCCAGCATTAAGTTATAAAACCCAAATAGTTCAGTTAAAAGATGTTAAACGCGGTGATGTTATAGGGTATGGTTGTACTTATAGGGCAAAAAAAAATATGACCATTGCCGTGCTTCCAGTCGGATATTATGAAGGTATTGATCGGCTGCTTTCTAATCCTAGCCCTTTAGGGAAAAATTACAAAGGTGGTGAAGTATTGATAAAAGGACAAAGATGCCAAATTATTGGTCGAGTTTGCATGAATATGATAATTGCTGACGTGTCAAAATTATCAAAAATATCAGTAGGTGATGAAGTAGTTATAATTGGCAAACAAACTGTCACGACGCCAGTAAGGTCGGGACCCCGATCTGAAAGCATCGGGGCAGATGAAATTGCCAAAAAAATTAAAACCATTAATTATGAAATTGTAAGTCGGATTCCAGAACACATAACCCGAATCTACAAATTGTAGATTCGGGAAATTCGAATTAAAATTAACCTAATTGATCTAATTTCTAATTAACCTAAATAAATCCAAAATCCAAATGTCAAATATCAAATCCTAAATTAATAAATGTCAAATAATATTGATTAATTCATTTGAGCTTAGGATTTCAATTGACATTTATAATTTGAGTTTTGACATTTAATTTGTTTAGAGTAATTAGAGCAATTAGAATAATTAGAAATTAATTTAGGATTTGTATGAAGATTGGTATATTTGACTCCGGTGTGGGGGGATTGGGAATTTTTGATGAAATAAGAAAACGTATACCAAAAGCGTCGATAATTTATATTGCTGATAGTATAAATTGTCCTTATGGAGAAAAACCAACTAAGCGTATTCAAGCGATTTGCAAAAAAAATACTAAATTTTTATTAAATTTGGGTGCGGACATTATAGTAGTTGCTTGCAATAGCGCCTCGGTATCTGCCTTAAATTGGCTTCGTACTCAATTTACTAAAGTTCCAATTATTGGAGTTGTGCCTGTTATAAAAACAGCCGCTAAAATGACCAAAAAAATTGGGGTATTGGCAACAAAAAGAACAATCAATAGTAAATATTTTCAAGGGCTTATTGATGAATTTGCGCCACAAGAGGAAGGTTATAAAATAGTTTATCAATCCTGTGGCAAATTAGTTGATGTTGTAGAACAGGGTGATGATAAAGATATTTTTATTGTACTTACCAAGTGTTTAAAACCCTTTATTAAAAATAAAGTTGATTATATTGTTTT
>DAOVQR010000053.1 GCA_030628575.1 bacterium | reverse complement strand
TTAGATTTTTATCAAAAATTATTTCAAAATAAAGCAACTAAGAAATACACTACTGAAGAATACAATGATAAAATTGGTCAATATGTTGAAGTTACCAGAGAAGAATCAATTGATGCCAGCAATGTAAGTCCAGAAACCATTCGGTTGGGAGTTTTGCGAGATATGATGTTTGCTGGAATGATTGGCACACCAGAGCTGGCTGTTTATAAAATTGCAGATAAAAGATTGCAGGCAAGTAGCACAGGCAGAACTCACATGCCAGAACTTAAAGGATATCATTCTTATATTCATGAAGGGAGCATCGGTTATGCCTATCCTTTTTTGAGAGATATTTATCAAAAATCTCGAAAAATTATAGATAAAAAATTTGAGGGTCAAGTTGTTGAAGAAGAGAAGCTAGAGCATAAAGCCGTTATTCTGGCGGCTAATTGGCTTGAAGAAGCAATGGATTATAATGATTCAGGTAGAGGTCCCAAATCTCCCTATGCTAGCACCTTGGAGGAATCTATAGCTTGGGCACGCCTTGGGTATGGTGTAAAAAGACAACTACGAGGAATGAGACAAAAAATCATGGGCGTTGACTTACATAACATAAAACGTTTTATTGGAAAATCAGGAAATAATAAATATGAACCTGAAAAAAGGAGGTTATTTAGTCAAATTAAATTTTTAGAAGAATCTGGCGAGCAAGAAAAAATAGATGAATTTGTAATTGGAGAAAATCAGTTTGCTATTCAAAAACAGGATAATTGGCACGAAAAAGAAACAGATCGCATTCAGCATAAATTAGAAAAACAACTACAAGAGATAGAAAAAGCTAAATTGCCAGAAGATGAAAAACAGCTACAAATAGAATCAGTAAAAGCTAAATATAATACTGAAACATCAATTATAAATGCTGATTACCAAGAGCATATGAAATATTATCAAAGTCGAACAGCCGAACAGCTTCTACAGGACTTAAAAAAAATACAATCTTTGGTAGAACAAAGACATGAAAAAAGAAAAAGTCTTGCTCAGAAAGCTTTGGATTTGCATTTCCATTTTAATTATAATGCGAAATATAAAGACGACGACGGGGATGTTGGATATGAAAATAAACCATATTTATGTTGTATTGATTGGATCAATGATGCCCCTCTAGGCACCATAAAAAGAGCGCATAAAATGTTTCAAAAAGGTATAAATGATGACATTGTAATAAAGATATCAATAGCAAATATGATTTTTGGTCAAGATATAAATCGAAAAAATACTGATAAAATATATAAAATGATCAAGGAATCAACAGATAACTATCAAATAAAAGAAAAACTTCAATTTGCTATAAAAATAAATAGTATTCTCAACCGACACAATTATACTTTGTCTTTTGATGAATTGTTTAGTTTATCTAACTTATTAGATAAAAGTAGTGATCGAAAGGATTTTAAATTTGAGAATTTATCTAATGCATTAAAAGAATTTTCTTTAAATGAAGTAAAAGAGTTTCTCAATCAGGATTGTAGTTTGTATAAAGTGACAAAGACAAAGAAGATCTATAAAAAGCTTAATTATGATTTTAATAATAAAATATTAATCGAAATGACATCACATAATATTGATGGTTTAGAAAACGCTTCTAGTTTATTTGAATTAGATGCAATAATGGTTCTCCTTAAACAAGATGTGTATCTACCAACTGCTGTTTCTGTTTTAAACAGTACAAAACAGTTTGGCTATGAATTAACGGCAACTCAAATAGCCAATATTGCAAAAAATGTTGGAGATATTGAAGATTTTAAATCAGCTATGCAAGAATTATCTTTAGCCGAAGTTGAAAAACTGTTTTCCGTTGACATTTCTTATTATCATTTTAATACTGTAAAAGAATCTTTGGAAAGATATAAACATAAATCAGATTTTGCATCATCGTTCGCAATGGCGCAAAAATTATCAGGACAGGACGAGTATGGTGATTTAGGCGACGCATTAGAGATTTATACATTAAAAGAGGTAGATAAAATACTCGCCAACGGATTAGCATTATCCAATGTTATAGGTATCAGAAATTCTTTAGCAAAAAAAGAAATCAAAACAAATTTGGAAGAAACTATTCAGTTTACAGAATTGATTGGAGATTGGAATCATGGCCAGAAAGTTGAAGAAGCGATTGACACTTTTGGTATAGATGATGTTAGAAAAATTGCTTCCAAAAATTGTCGTCTTGATAAAGCAGTTGAAATTAACAATTATATAAATAATGAGCGTAGTAGTGGAAATGTGTCAGAAGAATTTAAACAATCTCTTAAAAAGGGTGGTCTCGATGTTATTGTTGCTATTGCCAAAGCTGGTAATATGGAAGCCGCTGTTAAAACAATTGGGGCGGGATTTACAATTGAAGAAATAACCAGATTTCCGTTTCTTATTTCTTCGCTGGTTACGAAGAAATAAAATAATAATATTTTAATTAAATGGAGGTACCAATGAGTGAAATTGAAAAATATCCTAGTAAATTTATGCCGTTAAACAAAAAAACAGAAATCAAAAGCAAAAAAATATTAGGTCTTACAGCACCAGTGTATATTCGTGAAATAGCACGAAAAATTTCTTTGTATAGTCAAAAAATCGAATGTGAAGCACAAGGGAAAAGTAAAGATAGTAAAAAAATCTCAATAAATAATTTAGGAAGATGGTTATTTGGTGTACCAGGATATAACGGACATTGTAGAATTGTGTCACGCGACAAAAAAATAACCATTTATTATCCTAAAGAATCACCTGAAAATATACATATTTTTATTAATTTATTAAAGAAAACCATTGAGGAGGAAATATGAGCGAAACAATAGCATTAAATAGACCTCCATTGTCAGAACAAGAACAACCCAAACATACAGAAACAATCAGTGATGAAAAAAAAATTGCAAAAGAAAGAGATAAATTTTTACAGTATTTAGAAACAGCTCGTCTTCTTCCTGAGTCTTGGAAAAGCAGTGATGGAAAAACTCGTGATGAAACAATATCTGCTTTGGAACAATTTTTGGAAGAACTTGGTAGTTTGGAAACCAATATCCAATTACAGGCAGAAAAACCAGTGCAGGAGAACGAGCAAAAAGATAAAGTTGTTAGAAAATCAACTACGAAAATAAAAGGTATAAGAACACCAGAGTTAATTGAACAAACAAAGCGTCAATTTAATGAAGATGGTAATTATATCACTATTGGCGATATTCATATTCCCGTATGTAGCCTTTTGTCTGATGATTCGCAGTGGCAGGCGGTTCCCGGGAAAGTATTTGTTTCTGGTGGAAAAAAGTTCTCAGAGGTTAGGTTTGTTAAAGATGCGCGCGGACTTACATATACAGCTAAACCTGGCGAAAAAATGACATTTTCTGAAAAATACAGAGATAAACGACTGGAGTCAGTTGATACTGTTTTAGAAGGAAGAAAGGAACTTAAATCCTTTAATGAAACAATGGTACGTCTTGGTGGACTAATTAGATCTTATGAAGAATTAAATCCAGATGACTCAAATTATGATAAAGAATCATCTAAGTTAGCTGATCAAATAGATAAATTTACTGACCCACAAGCTCTGGCAGAACTCCTGAATTTAGACGATTCAAAAATAGAAGATACTGAAGATTTTTCCGAAAGAGTAGCGGAAATTATTCGCACTCAACGATTCTTGAGAAATTTGGATGAAAATGTAAATGAGTTTATTCCTCCTCGTGACGCCCACTTCAAACTCACTCCTTATTTTGAGAAAAAATTTGCATGGTTTGCAACACTAATCAACCGTCAATTAGGACTTGGCAATAATGCTTATTTGGAAGAACTGGTAGAAAATAAAAAAGCGCCGGAATGGGAGAAGCTTACTGCTAAAGGCATGACTGTTATGGTGGGTCCTCGAGGTACTGGTAAAAATAAAATTGCTGATTTTTATTGTGGCGAAACTAATCGTCCTTTATTTAGATATGCTTGTTCTCCTGATAAAGAAGAACGTGATCTTACATATAATGTTGAGTTGTCTGACGGCGAGGTTGTTAGGATTCCAACTCGCATATTAACTGCTATTACCACTCCAAACGCTGTTTTAGAATTAGATGAATTGAATCTACTTCGTCCTAATGTGGCTAAGTTTTTTAACTCATTATTTGATGGTGACAGAACAGTATTTTTAAATGATCAGCAGATTAAAGCGGCTCCGGGTGTTGTTTTTGTTGGTTTAATGAATCCGGCCGAATACGATGGAGTTGAAGATTTGCCAGAAACAATAGATGACCGTTCAAATATAATGACTATGGGTTATCCACCATTTAGAGAAACAGATTCGACAATTAATCGAGAGAAATTTACACATGATGAGGCTCTTATCCTTAAAGAAAATATACATCCAATCAGCCATCTTTCAGATGAAGAATTTAGGAAAATTTGGGATTATGTAATTAATGGCACAAGTGCCAAAGTATCGCTTGATACAACAACAGTAAAAATAATAAAAGATTTAAAGAATTTAGTCGCTATAGCAGACAGAACTCGTCAAGTAGTGAAAGCGTATAAAACAAGAACAGGTGATACGAGAATGGAAAGAGACATTTCTTTACGTGGTTCTATTGAAGCAGCTCGATTTTATTCTGAAAACCATCTCTGGAAAGCAGATCTTTCTAAAATGCCAGAATGGAGGGCTGGTTGGAATGCAGCTCAATATGCAGTTGCTATGACTTATTTGCCCCATACAGATACTTACAGACGAGGAAAAACCGATCGAGATGCTATAATGTTAATTCTTGCAGAAGGTATTAGATAATAAAATGTAAATATTATGTCTATAGAAACATCTTCGTTACAATTTAAACCGGAGAAAAAAGAGTTTTCTCAAGTCGAAAGAGATCTTAATGAGATAATTCCTATTTTAGCACATGGCTTAGTTCGACGGATTGAGCAAAAAGGATTTTCTGGTAAGGTTAGAGTTAAAGCTATGGCTGGCAATGAATGGGGTGTGGCTAAAAGCTCGGATAATCCAACAGATATACCAAATGTTATTATTTATCCTCGCAAATGCTTATCTGGAGATAAAAAAGTTGTAAATGCTCAGCTAAGACACGAGATCGGAAATCTTAATTACTCAATTAAAAGTGGTTTAAATAATTTAAGAAAATGGTGTGAGCAGAATGACATATCGCCAATTTTGTTAACTTCAATAGTTGAAGCAACTCAGGAAGCTTCAGTGAACTATTTAGAGATGCGTAATTCTCACAGCGATTCTCCTGAAGAAAATTTTCGTGCTTTATATAAACAGGAAATAAATACTGGTCAAATAGCCAATAATATTTCTAAGTCATCTCCATATAAGCAAGCTATTGATTTGACGCTTCTATATTCTCTTTCGCAAATCGGATTAATACCCAAAGAACAATTTAAACGAGCATTAAATAATAGCCACCAAGTTGTTCGGGAAATTTTTGACATAAAAACTAAATCTGTATTAAATCAGGCTGTAAAAATGTCAGTGGCAAAGAAAAAAATACAACTTATAAAAGAATATGTATGGCCGAAATTTTCTGAATTAGTAGCCCTGTCTTCTGTTGATGATTTAGAAAATCCAAAAGAAGCAAAAAGAAAAAAACAAGAAGGTGCAATAGGTCAGGAAGAAGATAATAATAAAGTATCTTTGCAAGCTAAACAAGCTAAAATAGAGGAAATGAAGCAACGATTGGAAAAAATGAAAGCTCAAAT
>DAOVQR010000089.1 GCA_030628575.1 bacterium | reverse complement strand
TCCAGTAACAAATAATTTTTGCCTTTGTACACCATCAGTCCATTGTGGATTCCAAAAAGCTAATATTACTCCAAAAATACCGAAAACGATTAGAAATGCAATACCAGCAGCAGTTACACCACGTATTAATTGTGCATCCTTTTTATACCAGAATTTTTCTAAGAAAAATTTAAAACTGCTTACAAAAAATAACCCGGTATATCCAAAAAACGGGATGGCAAGTACAAATATTAAAACTTCTGGCAGAGAACCAGCTGTTCCGAAGTAAAGGAACCGAAAAATGAAGATCAGTAGAATTCCAACAAAAATATTCCAGATTGACCAAAATAACAGCCAAGCTAATCTGAGTTTTTTATTTGATATTTTCTCTAGTAAGAATCCCCGCAATCGTCCTGATTTTCTGCTAAGAATTGTCATGACAAAACTATATATTGACCCTCCAATAAGCAAAATTGCAAATACTGGCAACACCCAATCTACCATATCTACAATTAAGAATTCACCTCCAAATAAAAGGAGTAGAAGTAATGCAACCATACCCATCAAAATCGAAAAGAATATTTGCAAAATTCCAATAAAAAGGTGCCATTTAGGAGGTTTGGTTAAATGAGACTCGCCTTTTTTTTGTTCTGAATTTTTTGAATATTTGTCTTTAATCATAATTATATCAATTAGATTATCATTTATAAATGTTTTAATCACGGCATTATTGACGATTGTTATATTTAGTTTTTCTTTTAGTCCGAATCAATTCATAGTTGCATTAATAACAATTTCTATTCTAATGACTTTTGCTAAGGCATTTGCACCACATAGTTGGGATAATCCATTTCTATCTATTGTGGGTGAAATTCTATTATATCTTATTTTACAATTTGTAATTTAATCAAATATCAACTTATAGGAAGCCTTATTAATATTTTAGGAATTTCTTCTGTAAGTTTGATAATTCCTGAAATTGCTCTCTTGATTTTTTATTTAGAAGATTACATAAAAGCAAAAAATGAAATATTTAGTTGTTTTCAGCACTTTTTTCATTTAATTATTTGTTAATTTTTTGAAATAAAGTAATTTGTTGTTAACGAAAAGGAATTAGATAAATTCAAATCATCTGCGTGGTTTATGACATTTTTCTGATTTCTTCAAGATTATACTTTGGATCTGGACCAGCCATTTTAAAAAAACTACTTAATTTTTCGCAAATATAGTCTTTACAATAAGCACAATTTTTAAGGTCTTTTTCTTGACCACACTTCCTTATTTCACACACATTGCAGTATCTAAAAAATCTTCCGCTTTTTGCCAAACATCCGTCGCAATTAATTTCCTCTGGTTTTATTTCACTTTTATACATTTTAGACCATAATTCAGCGACCTGTTTCCTTTTCTCATCATCATTTTCTTGAGTTGCTACTAATGCAGGGCATTCAGAACAAATTATTCCACAAAAGGCAATCATTTTTTCCATTATTAATACCTCTAAAAATGAATTAAACTTAAGAATTTATTGTTATCTATATTAATAAAATTGATTATTATCATCTAAATGATTTATTGCAGAAGCGATTACTTGACAAAAATTACATAAAAGTTCATAATCGACCTTATCAATAGTGTATTTTCGGTGAACATATTTATACACACTAATATCTCCAAAACCTATGCCATTAAATCCTTTTTTGGCAGAAACCCATCCATCACTATGAACTCCAATTATTTTTCGTCCTTTTTTAATTACTAAATTATAATCTCTTGCAGATTTAAAAATTAAATTAATAAATTTAAAAAAATCGTTTTTCTCCTCACCAAATTTGAATAAACCAATTCCTTTACCGATTGTATCAAAATTAATTATGATAAATTCATTCTTGTCATATTTCTGAAGACTATTTAAAAAAAATCTAGCACCCATCGTTCCAACTTCTTCAGCTCCAGTAAATAAAAACCAGAAATTATAATTTTTTGATTGAACCTTCTCAATTTGAAAATGGTGTAATAATTCAAGAACTATTGCAATACCTGTTGCATTATCTAATGCTCCATCAGAATTATTATTTGATGTATTTATTAGGATAAAAATACAAGAAATTAAATTTAATATCATTATTATAGTTGTTATTGAATGGAAAAGCAAGAAAAATTGTGTTTGGAAGATATATCTTAAAAAAAATACAATTATTATAATTAAAACAGATATAATCCAAACATAATAAGATACTATTCGATATATAATAGGTAAAGTCTGACCTTTTGAATCTACATGCGCGATAAAAATCAATTTCTTTTTCATCTCTTTCATATTATCCATTTCTGCTTCTGAATTTAATTTAACGAGTAGATTTTGAGAATCTTGTTTTTTACCAAATTTAATTTTCTCAGGGTTCCTTGAAACTAAAAAAAGCAAAAACGATAAAAAAATCACAATACCTAAGAATAGAATAAATATTACATCTGTGACATTAAGATATTTCAAAAAAAGAATGATAAATACTAAAACAACATAAATTTTTAACAAAACATTTGAATAAAAAGTAGAAAACACAAAAGAGTGGCTTTCGGTTTTTAACCCTAATTTCTCGATTTTATTTTTAATCTTTTCAAATGCTAATTTTTCTGAATTTGTACCATAACGGCGAGGGAAAGAAAGTTCTTGAAGATTTCTTTTTATTCTCGATAAATCAATCATATTAATTAGTTTTTGGAAGTTTCCACTTTTTATTAAACTATTTTAAAAATCTCACTTGAACAATCTTTGCCGTTTTAAACCGCTCAGCAATATTAATCATTTTAAGGATTTTTTTGTTCCAGTTTGGATTTCGCGACGCTCGAGCCCATATGGTGAACCAATCAACCACACGAATCTTATTAGACCATTTCGGAAATTTCTTTATGGGATTTCCTACACTGAAATGAAAAGATTTCGCTTCAGCACCCGCTTTTTTTGTTCTTCTATTCATTATTATTTTAGCAAGTTTTGAAATTGCGTCAAAAATAATTTCACCGCCCGGAAATCTTCCAGCCATTGCTCTAAAAAGTGTAGAAATCTCCTCTTCTTTAAAATAGTAAATAAATCCTCCGGCTATAAAGAAAATGCCTTTTTCGGTATGAAATTCAATATCATCAAACCAGCTATAATCTAACATAGACTTTGCAATATATTTACTCCGGGGCGATTCGGGGATGAATTGTTTCCGAAATTCGATAGCATCGGGTAAATCTAAATCATACCATTTAATCTTACTATTATCAACACGGAAAAAGGTTGTATCTAATCCGGCTCCAATATTAACTACGGTGGTATTCGGATTTTTCTCCATATACTTTTTTAGAGCATTATCAAAACTCCTGGCTCTAACTAAAAGACCAAGTCCGCGCCAATCATCAAGAAATTCTTGAACTCCAGAAAAATCATAATCAAGTTTTTTAATAATTTGAGAAGCTTTAGGGTCATTAAGCAAATCTGGGTATTTTTCACTGTAAGTTGCTCTAGCCCATAAAGGACCAAGCATAGTTGTCTCAATCGTGCCATTCTTGAGATTTAATTTTTGTGTCATATGTCCTAAAATTAACTTTTCCTAAATTTATAATTTGTGTTCTTGTATTGTAGAAAGATTTTATTATGTATCTATGATAAAATAATTTACTTTTTATCTATAGGGTGAAGTTTTTTATAAATCTCTATTTAAATTAATATGGTGAAAATATGGTTAAAAAATTAAAATATGGTCTATATACTCCAAATTATGGTCCTATTTTTGGCTACGCAAGAAAATTAGCAGAACTATCAAAGGAAGTAGAAAATGCTGGGTGGGATGGATACTTCATATGGGATCATATTTTAGTTGATAGAAATTTCCCTTATCCAATTGTTGATCCTTGGGTTGCTCTGGCAGCAATGGCAATTTCAACCGAACACATTCGTATTGGAACAACGATTACCCCCTTACCACGTCGTCGCCCATGGAAGCTCGCTCGCGAAACGGTTGCAATAGATCACCTATCTAAAGGGAGAATGATTTTAAGCGTAGGTTTGGGAGAAC
>DAOVQR010000128.1 GCA_030628575.1 bacterium | reverse complement strand
TGAAAAAACTGTACTTCAAGTTTCTAAAGCATTTGAAGAAATCGCCCCATGGCAAGATAAGAAGCCCCAATTTAATTAAAAAAAAATCTTTTAGTTATCTAATTATTCTCTTTTATTTTTAAGAATAGAAATATATAATAAAATAATAAATTAGCAATATTTATATTAAAATTTATCACATTAGTCTTAGCAATATTAATTTCTAATAAGTGAAAAAAATGAATAAAGAAGAAATATGCTTTTTGTCTGCTTGCGATATGGCAGACGCTATAAAAAGACAGGAATTAACCTCGCAAGAGATAACTGAAGTAATAATCGAAAGGATTGAAAAAATTAATCCGATAATTAACGCATATTGTACACCAACATTCGAATTAGCTAGAGAAATGGCAAAAAAAGCCGACGAAGTTGTTAAAAAAGAAGAGACGATTCCTCTGCTGAATGGGATTCCTACATCTATAAAGGATTTAATGATAACTAAAGGAGTAAGAACTACTTTTGGATGTAAGATTTACGAAAATAATGTCCCTGAAGAGGATGAAATTGCTGTGAAAAGGTTAAAGGATGCCGGCATAGTTTTTCTAGGGAAAACCAACACTCCTGCTTTTGGACACCAAGCGGTTACTGATAATTTAATTTTTGGAAAAACACTAAATCCATGGAATTTAGAAAAGACTTCGGGAGGGTCCAGTGGTGGTGCAGCTGCGTCAGTAGTTTCGGGTTTGGGGCCATTAGCATTGGGCTCTGATGGAGGGGGATCTATAAGAATTCCCGCCTGTTTTTGTGGTATATATGGTTTAAAGCCGTCATTTGGCCGTATACCTCGCTACCCAACACACGATATAACTTGGGCCACATATGATCATTATGGTCCTCTTGTCAGGTATGTCAAAGATGCAGCATTAATGCTTGATGCTATGGCAGGAGCAGATGAAGCAGATAAATATTCCTTATTAAAACCTAAAACTAGTTATATCGATGCTCTTAAGGAAAAACCTAAAAAATTAAAAATTGGATATTCTTTAAATTTAGGATTTGTAAAAGCCGTTGAACCATATATAGAGAAGTCTATATTAGATAGTGTCCAAAAGTTCGAATCTTTTGATTGGACAGTTGAAGAAGCTAAAATTAAGATAAGAAAGGCGTATATGTCTTTTGGTACTATAATTACAGCTGGTTTAGGTTTCGATTTAAAACCATATTTAAAAGAATGGAGGGATAAATTAGATTTTGAACTTGTTAAATTGATCGAAGCTGGATTGAGTTATTCCGCTTATGATATCAAGAAAGCAGAATCTCAAAGAGAAAAAATTTATGAAACTATTTATCAATATTTTAAAAATTATGATATATTAATTACTCCCTCGACGGCAGTTTCTGCTTTTGAATTAGGTAAAATGTTTCCTGCAAAAATAGCTGGCCGTGCCGCCTCACCAGTGGAGTGGATGTCTTTTACTCATCCATTTAACTCAACTGGTAATCCTGCTGCATCAATCCCCTGTGGCTGGACAAGTGAAGGATTACCAATTGGTATGCAAATTGTTGGAAAAAGATATGATGAAAAGACCGTACTTCAAGTTTCAAAAGCCTTTGAAGAAATCGCTCCATGGCAAGACAAAAAGCCAAAATTTGATTAATTAATAAATTAATATTTTTTTTAATTTTTTTAACTTTTAAAAGTCTAAAATGATTTCATATTGGAGGTTGTTATATAGGAAGAATCTCCAATTGTAATGTTTTTTTTTAATAAGTCTTCAAGGATTGAATAATCTCCAATAATACTCTTGGAAGAGATAATTTTTTTTAAGTGTGTGCCATCGCCAATTACAGAATCTGATAAAATACATTTATCAATTATCGCATTATCTCCAATGGATACATTTGGTCCAATAACTGAATCTTTAATAGATGTATTTTCACCAATAAAAACAGATGGTACAATTTTAGAGTCAATAATATTCCCTGATTGGCGTAAATCATCATACAATGGGTCTTTTAATTTTAATTCAGATAATAATTGGCGATTACCTTCTAATAAACTCTCTGGTCTACCAAAATCGAGTATTTTACTATGCATTTCGTTAATTGTAAATTTTACTCCCTCTTTAATGAGTTGTTCTATTACGGGGGTTATTATGTGCTCTTGACCATTTTCAATCTTAATCTTTCTTTGTTCTTCCAATAATTCAAACATTCTAGGTATCATGCTCTTTCCAAATAAATATGCGCCAGAAATAGCATAATCAGAAATAAATTCTTTTGGTTTCTCAACAATTCGAGTAAGATATTTTTTATTTTCATCTAATTCAATAACTCCATAAAATTCTGGATTTTTTACTCGTTTTATGTTAAATATTCCATCACACTTTTCTTGGTGAAAATTTAAGAGTATTGAGGTATAATCTTCCATTGGCAACCTATCACTTAAAAATATAAAACAATCTTCATTATTAACAAAATCTTTCGTTAATAAAATGGCATCTCCAAGTCCGGAAAAATATGGTGTATCTGCAGAGTATCCTAACGGTTTTTGTTCAACAAAATGTAATTTGAAATAATCTGAATATTGACTTTTAAGGTATTCCGTCATTTGACGTTTTTTGTACCCAACAATGAAGCAAATCTTTGTGCCTTGTGGAAAAGTCTTCTTTAACTTAATTAAAATATGGTCTATTAACTTTTTACCAGCAATTTTCAAAAATGCTTTAGGTTTAGAATAAGTAAAAGGTTGCAATCTTTTTCCAACACCGGCAATTGGACAAATAAGCTTCAAAATATTCTCTTAAATTACTTGTTTTGTTATATAAATTTAATTGATTAACAAAATTTAATCTTTATTTTTATCGTTATTGTTTAATTTCAAATTGATTTATAAAAAAAAAACTTTTTGTTAGTTGTAGTAATCTTCATTACAACTATCAATTATGGCAGAAAT
>DAOVQR010000144.1 GCA_030628575.1 bacterium | reverse complement strand
CGATTGGATATCCTACAAGCTTCATAGCCTCCAAATCATTAATATCATTTCCTACGTAAATTACCCTCTTTAAATCAAGACCTTGTTCTTGACAGTATTCTGTTACCAGCTCTTTTTTATTATCTGCGCTTTGAATTACTGGAATCTTCAACTTTGCTGCCCTTTTTTCCACGACTTTATTTGTTTCTGTAGAAATAATTATTTGAGATAGTTCCATTTCTTTTATTTTAGATATTGCTAAACCATCACTCCTATTGCAAAAAACAGATTCTTTGCCGTCTTCTCCAACTAAAACCTGATTATTGGTCATCACACCATCAAAATCATAAATAATCAAATCTATTTCTTTTATATCTATTTTATCTAACATACTCGGTCCTAATATAGTCGTCATCATACAAATATTTTAACACAAAACATCAAAAACACAACCCACATTATCTTTCCATCTTTTCTCTTAAAGCAAAGATGGGCTCCATTGCCATAAAAGCTCTCTCTAATATAGTTAAAGAAAATTCTCCTTTTCGTTTAACAACGTCAAAAAAATCTTTTAATGAACCTGTTAGGCTTTCTTGCCATACTGAATCATCGTCTAATTGATAGTTTTTTAAAATTGGTGGAGCCGCAAATAGTCCCTCAGAATTATACGAATCTCGAGGAGAATATAAATTGGCTATTTTCCCATCATAATCAAAGTATCCATTTGTACCGATGAATAAAATGCGATTTAAATATGGCCCAGCATAACTATGATAAAGATTTACCCTCACATCCTTTTCCATCATCAATATTAAAGAGACTGTATCTGGCGGAAGCTGGCTCCCCTTTTTGGTTTTCCACTGGCAATGGGCCTCAAAATTTTTAATTGGACCAAAGAGACTGATGGCTAAATTAATATAATGAGTACCAACTAATTCTAAAACACCAAATGAATATTTTAAATTAGCTCGCCAGGAACTTTGATATTTTTCCAAAAAAGTTAATCCGTTGCTGGTAAGAACATCCAAGGCAATGGGCTGACCAAAATCAGGATTATTTATCAAGAGATTTAAAATTTTTATTATTTGAGAATGTTGAAAATTATAATTTACTTTTATTCGCTTTTTCCATGAATCTGAATATCCTCTCAACTCTTCAGTTTCTTCTTTAGTCGATACTATTGGTTTTTCAACTAAAATATAACCATCAAAATTTTTAAAACGTCTTAAATAGTCAGCATGAGTATATGTGGGACTAGCAATAATGACTGCCTGACACTCTAAGACTTTATCAAAATTATCAGTCAAAGGAAGCTCTTTAGAATTAACTCTTTCAGGAAGATAAACCCATTTTAAATTCACTCCATCAATTTTATTTACTATTGATATTAATTGAGCTGCTTGACCTGATTTTCCAATAACAGCTACTTGTATATTATTATCCATATATATTATTATCCATATTAGCTCAAGGGGCAGCGGTCACAGGGTACATGCTTACCCCGTTTATTTTTTAAATGGTCTTGTCTAAGTTTATTATAGGCGTCACCTAACCATATTTCTTTTAACGAGTTTTTATAAGCATTGCCTACTGATAAATATGATTTATAGTCAAAATCACAAGGATTAACTATTCCATCATACCAAACATACATTTGCTTCCAAAGTAAGCGACAAGGTTCTTTTAAGTTGATGATTTTGTTATTGTAAGTGTCCCATCTGTGGATAGCCGATTGGATTGTCACTTCATCCACAATTTCAGACCAAAATTTTGATATTTCAGCAATATTTTGATCATCTCGCACTTTTACGCCAGATACCCTGGTTATGGCTGGAGAATCAGGATAACATTTCTCCCGGATTTTTTGAAATTGACGAATATTGTCAAGCACTTCTTCAAACTTTGCGCCTTGACGAATCTCTTCATATATCTTTTTTGTCGCTGCATCTAACGAGAAAACAACTTCGCTGACGTTTGAAGACAAAATATTATGACTCATTTGTTCAGTTAGCTTTGTCGCATTGGTATTAATTTTCACATCTAAAATACTGGCATTATTTAAATAGTCAAGCATTCTCCCAAAATCCTTATGCAATAATGGTTCTCCTCTTGAAGCTAATGTCACCGCTCGACAATTCATTTCTTTTGCCTGGTCAACAAGATTGGTAAATAATGACCAGTCCATCATGCCCATAAATTCTTTTTTTCGAAATGTCTTATCTGACTGAAAACACATTGGGCAAGTTAAATTACAAATGGAAGTTGGCTCAATTAATAGATACAAAGGAGATTCTAAAAGCTTATATTTCTCTGGAAAAATCTTAAACTGATATCGATAAATGATATATTCTAACCATTTATTCTGTTTATGTTTTGCCAGCCAGTGCCATTCTTGTGGAGAAACTAAAAATTCAGCACCCCTTTTCTGGTCAATTGTTTCGGAAAGCTTATCTTCAGTTAAAACAGACTGAATTTCTATCAGAATCTTTTTTCTTTCTAAATCCTCAGATAACTGAGTTAACTCATCTGAAATTAATTCTCTCAATTTTATTTTAAT
>DAOVQR010000121.1 GCA_030628575.1 bacterium | reverse complement strand
TTTCCTAAACCATTCGTATTTGGAGATTTGTTTAAGTCTGTTAAGATCTTTTTCGTTTAATTTGATAAAATGTTTTTTTAGACCATAATTATTAACATCATCTGCAGTTATACCCAAAAATTTTATAAGAAACTATAACAGAAGAAGAATAAATCATTATCAAACCAAAAACCAATAGCCCAAAAACTAGCAGCATTAAATAATAATCTGGTTTTCCTTCTCTTTTTCTAAATCTATCTAAGCTCACTTCTTATTCCTCCTAATTTAGCTCATCGTATATAGCTATTAGGTCTTTAGCTATTTGCTATTAAACACTTGTTACATATTACTTGTCGCTTGTTACTATCTGTTTAAACTGATCTCCTCTATCTTTATAATTTTTAAACATACCAAAGCTAGCTGAAGCTGGGGATAATAATACTATATCCCCAGGTTTAGATGCCTTTTTCACTGTTTGAACAATTTCCTGCATATTTTTGCAGTTTTTGATAATTCCACATTCTGCATTCTGCATTCTGCATTCTGCAATTATTCTCGGTCCCGTATCCCCGATCGCAATCACGGTTTTTACTGTGGAATTAACTATGACTTTGCCAAGTTGATCATAGTCCGCTCCTTTTTCAGATCCTCCAACAACTAAAATAATTGGTTCCGAAAAAGCTCTAATTGCTGCAATTGCTGTCTCTGGAGTGGTAGAAAACGAATCATTATAATATCCAACTTTATCAACCATCCCAACATATTCTAATCTATGCTCTAATCCTTTATATGTCGATACTACTCCCTTAATTGATTCAATGTTTACACCGGATAAATATGAAGCTGTAACTGCTGCACAAATATTTTCCAAATTATGTTTTCCCCTTAAAATTACATCTGATACTTTACAAATAATAAAATCTTTTTTTTCAGTTTTTAAAATAATTCGACCATTTTTGTTATCTTCGTCCCATTTTATATATGTACCTAAATCTATTAATTTTCTTCTTGAAAAAAAATAAACATTTTTAGCAGGGGAGACAGCTGCGAATTTGAAACTTGTCAGATAATCAAGATTTACAATAACATTATCATTTTTTTTCTGATATTTAACAATATTTTCTTTAGCTTTCACATACTCTGACCTATTTTTATGATAATCCAAATGATCAATTTTAATATCTAATATTACGGCGATATTCGGGCTTTTTTTCATATCTTGTAATTGAAAAGATGACAATTCTAAAATCACAACATCATCACGTTTGACGCTGTCAATGAATTCTATCGGCGGATTACCAATATTCCCCCCTAAATAGATTTGAGGTTTGAGATTTGAGGTTTGAGATTTTTTTCCCTTGTCGCTTGTTACTTGTCGCTTGTTACTCTGATTTAATATTTGAAATATTAAATCAGATGTGGTTCCCTTCCCTTTAGTCCCCGTCACCCCAATTATCTTTGCTGGGCATAAATCAAAAAAAAGTTTAATCTGACTTGAGATTTCAACACCTTTCTTTCTTACATCAACTAATTCTTTTGTTAATGGTGATATTCCAGGAGTGCGAAAAACTACATCAAAATTTTCTAAATTATCAAGATAATCTTTACCTGTTTTGAATTTGATATTTTTAATTTGAGATTTGTTTGTAATTTGTGATTTGATATTTGGATTTTGATCACATATGGTAATATCTATAATCTTGTGATCTATAAACCACTTAACAAGGGCTTGATTTTCAATCCCAAAACCAAGAATTCCTATTTTTTTTCTTTTTAATCTTTTTATATAATTTTTTATCATATACGGATACTTCATGTCGCTTGTTACTTATTACTTGTCGCTTGTCGCTTGTCGCTTGTTACTTGTTACTTGTTGCTTGTTACTTGTTACTAAGTATATTCTATCAAAAAAACCATCCTTTTTGAATGGTTCGTATCGGTTATCAAAAAATGATTCATAATTTATATCCATAATTCTGAATTTACTCATCCTCTCCCCATCAAAGCAATTACAATCCCAATTACGGCAAATACTGCCGTAACTACCCAAGCTCGCATGGTGACCTTTGTTTCTGGCCAACCAAGAGCTTCTAGATGGTGGTGTAAGGGGGCTGATAAAAATACTTTCTTATGAAATAATTTTCGCCATGTGATTTGAATAACTACAGAGAGTGCTTCAATCACTAGTACAATAGCAATAATCGGCAATACTACAACAGAATTAGTCAGAAGCGCCACAACTGCTAAAGTTGCACCAAGTGCAAACGCACCAGTATCACCCATAAAAAATCTAGCGGGATAAATATTAAACCATAAGAATGCCAATAATGCTCCTGTAATTGAAGCGCAAAATGCAGACAAAGCAATACTGCCTTGGGCCAAAGCAATAACTGAATAAGCGGCAAAGCAAATCATCATTACTCCACCCAACAAGCCATCTAAACCATCCGTCTCATTAGAGGCAAAAGCAGTACTCACAAAAACGGCAATAAACACTGGGATATACCACCAGCCAAGTTCGATGTTATAAGGCAAACCAAAATAATTTCCGCCTGGAATATGAATAACTGACCAATCAAGTTTAAAATAGAACCATAAGGCACCAATTAACGCTAATATTAAATAAATAAATAATTTCCAACGGAATCTTAAACCTCCACCGTTTGGACCAATTTTTTTAATATTTAAAATATCATCAATTGCGCCGATTATACCGGCCGAAAAGAGAGCAAATGCAGGAAGCCATGTTTGGGCACGGTTAAAATTAAAAAGAAGCGTGATAATTATCACCGAAACCCAAACAATAATACCTCCCATTGTTGGAGTATTCTCTTTATGTTTGTGCAAATTATAATAAACTGGGGCTTTTTTCTTTTCATCAAAACCTGTCTGACGAATTTTTTTACCAAGCTTATTTTTATACAAAAATTCAGTCCAAAAGGGAGTAATTATCATTGCTAACACAAAAGTAGCACAAGTTATTGCGAAAATTTTAATTAAATCCGGCAATGTAAAAAATATTTGTTCCATAGGTTATAATTACCAATTTTAAATTTTTAATTTTTATTCAATTTTTAAT
>DAOVQR010000017.1 GCA_030628575.1 bacterium | reverse complement strand
TTTATCTGATGATGAATTTGATTTTAATATGGGGACAAGACACCGTGCCGCCATAGGCATATCCAATCAATCTGACGCTATCGTGATTATTGTTTCAGAAGAAACAGGCACAATATCACTTTCCTATAATGGTCAGATATCACGCGATCTTACCCCTAAAGAATTAGAAGAATTACTCCTTGACTTATTACATAATAGATCAACAGTTATAAAAAAGAAAATAGCCAAAAAAAGAATGAATCAATAAAAATGTTAAAAATCATCACTCACAATTTTTGGATAAAATTAGTATGCTTATTAGTCGCAATTAGTGTTTGGGTTTATGTTGCTAATTCTGAATCTAAAGTGGATAATTTTCCCGGCAGTATCCCTTTAGAAATAAGAAA
The DNA here is from genome assembly GCA_030628575.1 of bacterium. Taxonomy (GTDB): domain Bacteria; phylum Patescibacteriota; class UBA1384; order JAMDBS01; family DAOVQR01; genus DAOVQR01. The sequence goes on along the minus strand of DAOVQR010000017.1, from coordinate 9,666 downwards.
TAAACCACAGGAATTAGTGGCTATTAAAAATATTGATTTTGTTGATTTACGAATCATTGCTGAGCATGGAGTATGGAAAAAACTTTCTGCAGATTCATTTGAAGCTTATATTGATCTGGCAGGATTAGATGAAGGGACTCACGAAGTATCGGTGCGGGTTAATTCCAATATTGAAGATGTACAAATTGTCCAAATAAATCCAGCAAAAGTTTTAATACGATTGGAGCCAGTGGTAACAAAAACTGTGCCAGTAATTATAAAAGCCGAAGGATCTGCATCCGAAGGTTATACTGCGGGTAAGGGAGTAAGTTCTCCTGCTAAAGTGGATATTTCTGGCGCAAAAAGTATTATTGAAAAAATCTCTGAAGCTGTAGCGCTTGTTAATCTTAACGGAGAACCAGAGAATATTACAGATAAAATAGTATCATTAAGAGCATATGATGAAAAAAATGAAGTAATAAAAAATGTTGAATTTAATCCTACACAGGTAAAAGTAGGCCTCCAGATAATTCGAGCTAGTCAAACAAAAACAGTAGGAATTAAGGTTAAAACTTCAGGTAATCCAGCGATGGGCTATTGGGTGAATCAAATCACTACTGAACCAGCAACAGTAGTAATCACCGGATTAGCTGGAATATTAGCGCAAACTGAATATATTGAAACTGAATTTGTTGATGTTAATGATTTAAGTTCCAATAAAGTGACTACAGCTACTTTAAATCTACCATCAGATATCCATTTAGTTAGTGGTCAACGCAATCAAGTCACAGTTAGAATTCAAATTTCAGCAACTTCCAGTCAAAAAGAAATAGAGGGTAAATTTAATTATCAAAATCTAGATGATAATTTGAAAATAACTAATGTTGATCCAGACAGTATTAAGGTTGTAATTACTGGATCAATAGATAAATTAAAACAAATTACTTCTAATGATGTGATTATAAATGTTGACTTATCGAATCATAATGCCGGTAGTTTTTCTAAAGATATTAGTTCCAAAATAGTAACTGTGCCAACCGATATATCAGTAATTAATTTATTACCTTCGGCTGTAAATATCACATTGGAGAATAAGTAGAAATTAATGTCAAATCTCAAATGCCAAATAACAAATGAAATCATAAAACCAAATGACAAAAAAGAAATTGACATTAAGATTTTGAAATTATATAGTTTTAGTTTTCAAGTTGTGGATAAATGATTTATTAACAGAAGTATTTGACAGTTAATAGCCAGTTGTTATACTTTTAAATAACTTAGCATTTTAGCTTATTTTGCAGTTTAGCGATAAAGGGGAGGGATTATCGAGAAAATAAAAGATTTTTGGGTTGGATTAAAACAAAATATTAATCGTCAGACCATGATTAATATAAAGGAATCAATTATTAATTATTTTCGAAATTTACCTCAGATCTTAAAATTTAATCTAGACAAAAATTATCACCATTTAAGCATTATAGCAATTGCCTGTTTTATAATTGTTTTTAATTTAGCATTTCAAAATGCTTCTCTCGCTTTGGCAGAACAAGAAATGGATTATTATGATATTGACGTTGAAGTGGCTAATAAAATAATCTCTAAAGTAGCTGAATATACTAAATTTGAAGAAGATTTAGAACAATGCGGAATAGTTTTGGAGATATCAGCCAATGATGAATATATATGTAAAGATGACTCTCCTAATACCGAAAAATCAAAATTGGAAAGAGAATATGTTGTGCAAAAAGGCGAAACAATTTCTACAATTGCCAGGAAATTTGATATGCATGTGGCATCGATACTAGACAGAAATAGATTAACCGTAGATGAATTTGAGGACATTAGAGCAGGACAGATAATTATAATTCCTTCAAAAGATACATCAAATTCTAAACAATGGTTAGCTGATTTAAATTACAAGAAAGAGCAAGAACGATTAGTATTAGAAAAAAAGAGGCAGGAAAAAGAAAGAAAAAGAAAATTGGCAGCGAAAAAAAGAAGTACATACTATCGTAGTTCTTCAAGCTCATCAAGATCAACCAGCACCACTTCTTCATCAAAATATTCAGGAGGTTTTTCTGGTGGATTTTCCGTGCCAATTTCTCATAATGGAATATCCCGCGGTTTATCACGATACCATCATGGAATAGATTATCGAGCTAATGTAGGTACTCCAGTGAAAGCAGCTGCTGGAGGAAAGGTTGTTGGTAGTTCTGGCGGTTGGGGTAGTGGATATGGAAAATCCATTGTTATTGATCATGGCGGCGGCTATACCACCCGTTACGCTCACCTAAATAGTTTTGCAGTTTCGGTCGGCCAGTCTGTTGGTGCCGGACAGGTAGTAGGTTATTCCGGAAACACTGGTTGGTCAACTGGTCCGCATCTTCATTTCGAAACCCGAGTTGGCGGCAAACCAATAAATCCCTTTTAATACAATCGTCGAAATTGTTGAAATTGTTGAAATTTTTTGGTATAATATCTACTTGATAAGGTAGATTTTTTATTATGAAAGTTAGATTAAATAAATTTTTATCACAATCTGGTATTTGTTCTCGGCGGAAAGCCGATGAGCTTATTTCGGCTAGCCAAATTAAGATAAACAATAAAATAGCGAAATTGGGTGATAAAGTTGATCAACAGAATGACGAAGTAGAATATAAGGATAAAATAGTCAATATACGCACGGATAATGTATATTATATGTTAAATAAACCCGAGGGGTATACATCAACCGTAAGTGATCCTCATGCTGACAAAGTTGTAATCAACCTTGTTCCAAAGAGCCATAAAGTGTATCCAGCGGGTCGGCTAGATAAAAATTCAGAAGGTTTAATAATTTTGACCAACGATGGGGAATTAACTGATCAGCTTACTCATCCAAGATTCCAACATGAAAAAGAATACTACGTAGAGGCAATAATTAAAACTGGCAAAAAAACAGAAGAATCTGCAAAACATAGATTATCTAAATTTAAAAAAGGTATAAAAATTGACAATTATCGAACAAAACCTGTGCAAATATCTAATATTGATTTTATCGCACCAGAACTTGTAAAATTTAATATTATTCTCAAAGAGGGTCATAAACGTCAAATTAGAAGAATATGTGAAAAAGTTGATTTGGAAGTAATTAAATTAGTACGGATTAGAATTTCTAAACTAAAACTATTAGATCTTAAGACCGGGGAATATAAAAAAATTGAAAAATCAGATATAATATGAATAAAATGCAGAATGCAGAATGCAGAATGATTACAAATAATAATTAAAAACTAAAAACTTAATAAAAACTATAAACTAAAAATTAAAAACTCTAATTATGTTAACAGATGAAGTAAAAATTAAAGTTAAAGCAGGTAAAGGCGGAGATGGACTCGTTTCTTTTAGGCATGAAAAATATATGCCCAAAGGCGGTCCTGATGGTGGTGACGGCGGCCGTGGTGGCAATATAGTATTTATAGTGGATAAAGATATTAACACTCTTAATTTTTTTGATGCTAGAAAGGAATTTGAAGCCGAAGATGGAGAAAAGGGTAAAAAGAATAGGTCTAGCGGTAAAAACGCTGATGATTTGATTTTAAAAGTTCCTCGGGGCACAATTATTTATGATTTATCTGATAAGAAAAAAATAAAAATTAAAGATTTAATTAAAATAGATCAAAAATTAATTATTGTTAAAGGCGGGAATGGTGGTTGGGGAAATTGTCATTTTACCACTTCTACTAATCAAGTTCCCAAAAGAGCCAATCCTGGGCAACTTGGAGAAAAAAAAGCATTATTAATAGAATTGCGATTAATTGCCGATGTAGGGATTATTGGTCTTCCCAATGCTGGAAAGTCAACACTTCTAGCCAGAATTTCTCATGCTCGTCCAAAAATTGCTTATTATCCTTTTACCACCTTGGAGCCAAATTTGGGAGTAGCGGTAATCAATAATTTTTCTTTTGTTGTGGCTGATATCCCTGGATTGATTAAAGATGCCTCAAAAGGAAAGGGATTGGGGGATAAATTTTTACGCCATATTAAAAGGACTAAAGTTTTAGTGCATCTTTTAGAATGCAATCAAAAAAATTTACTAGATAACTATAAAACTATCAGAAATGAATTAAAAAAATTCAGCTCAACTTTGCTCAAAAAACCGGAAATTGTAGTTGTTTCCAAAGTGGATTTACTAACCGAACGTGACCAACGTCGTCTATACGCCCAAGTATCAAAACTCAAACCATTCTTCATTAGCACCATCACCGGCCGAGGGATTAGGGATTTATTATATGAGATAAAAAAGAAATTGGAATAAAACCCTTGACATACTTTGGGGATTGTGGTAAATTGTATTTAGAGATAAGAAATTTTGATTTTAAATCCCGCCTTTCGCAAGGAACGGGATAAATAATAATTATCCTACAAAAAAAGGATAATTCTGGTGGAAATTAGTTACAAACAAAACTAGCCTACTTTTAGGTCATAGCCCTTTTTTGCTTGAAGGGTATTTTCTATATTATAAATTACATTTACGAATATACAAATCAAATAATTAATTCGTAATCCCTAATAGTTAGTAACTAATCACTAATAATAAGGAACCATATTTAATGAGTCGTAAATATTTTAAAAAAATCAAACGAAATGTATCATTGCCAGATTTAGTTGAAATCCAAAAAAATTCCTATGATTGGTTATTCAAATATGGAATTAAAGAATTATTGGCGGAAATTTCCCCAGTTGATGATTTTACAGGTAAAAATTTAAGTTTAGAATTCAATGATTATTATTTAGATAATCCAAAATATGATGAGCAGACAGCCCGATCTAAAAACTTAAGCTATAAAGCAGCACTAAAATGTAAGGTGACATTAATTAATAAAATCACTAAAAAGAAAAAGAAAAGTGATATTTTTCTTGGTGATTTTCCTTTAATGACTCAGCGTGGCACTTTTATCATTAATGGTGTGGAAAGGGTGGTGGTTTCTCAAATCGTTCGTTCTTACGGAGTTATTTTTACTGCAGAAACTATTAATGATAAAAAATATTTTGGGGCAAAGATCATTCCTTCGCGCGGGGCCTGGCTAGAGATTGAAACTTCACAAAAAGATATGATTTATGTAAAAATTGACCGCAAAAGAAAAATCCCAATAACCACCTTTTTTAAAAGTATTGGATTAGAAACTAATGAAGAAATTTTGAAAACTTTTTCTGATGTTGATGTTAATAATCAGCATAAATATATTGAAACAACTTTGACTAAGGATCCAGCCAAGGATAAAGATGAAGCATCGGTAGAAGTTTATAAGAGAATTCGACCAGGTGATTTGGCTACTGCAGAGTCTGCTAAATCATTTTTAGATGCTATGTTTTTCAATCCTAAAAGATATGACTTGGGTCGCGTTGGACGGTATAAAATTAACCAACGTTTAGGTATTGAAGTACCACAACTTACAAAAAATAAGATTCTTCGTTTAGAAGATGTTGTGGAAGTAATTAAAGAAATAATTCGTTTGAATAATAATCCCGATGCCGTACCTGATGATATCGATCATCTCAAAAACAGACGAGTTAGGGCTATGGGTGAATTAGTTCAGGGTAGATTAAGAGTTGGATTTTTGCGTATGGAGAGAATCATCAAAGATAGGATGAGCGTTAGTGAACTTGATATTGTTATGCCCTCACAACTTATTAACTCACGGCCAATTACTGCAGTAATGCAGGAATTTTTTGCTTCTAGTCAGCTCTCGCAATTTATGAATCAGATTAATCCTTTAGCAGAATTGGAACATAAACGAACTTTATCAGCAACTGGTCCTGGGGGTTTATCACGAGAGCGAGCAGGATTTGAAGTAAGAGATGTTCATGAATCTCATTATGGTCGTATTTGTCCTATTTCTACTCCAGATGGTCCAAATATTGGTTTAGTTGGTTATTTAGCTGCTTATGGTAAGGTTAATGAATTTGGTTTTATTGAAAGTCCTTTTTTGATAGTTGAAAAGAAAAAAGGACAACAACCAAGAGTAACTAGTAAAGTAATTTATTTGGATGCTGCTGAGGGTGAACATGCTACGATTGCTCCAGCTTCAGTCAAAATTGATAATCTGGGTTATTTTAAAAATAAAAAAATTAGTGTAAGAAAATATGGAAAACCAACAGTGGAAAAAAATGAAAATGTCGATTATGTTGATGTTTCTCCCAAACAGATCGTTTCCATTACTACAGCTTTAATTCCTTTTGTTGAACATAATGATGCTGCTCGTGCCACCATGGGTTCTAATATGCAACGTCAAGCAGTTCCTTTAGTAAAAACTCAATCCCCAATTATCGGAACTGGTATGGAAAAAGATGCCGCTTGCTATTCGGGACAAGTAGTGTTGGCTGAAGAAAATGGTAAAGTTATTTCCTGTTCCGCAGATAAAATTGTTGTTATTAATAATAAAAATAATAAAAAACACGAATATAAATTGCAAAAATTTGTTCGTTCTAATCAAGCTACCTGTTTAAATCAAAAACCCATAGTTTCATTTGGTGATAAAATTCAAAAAGGACAAGTAATTGTCGATGGACCATCAACAGATAAAGGCGAATTAGCATTAGGCACTAATGCTTTAGTTGGATTTATGTCTTGGGATGGTGGTAATTATGAGGATGCAATTATTATTTCTGAAAGATTAGTCAAGCTTGATTATTTCAGTTCGATTCATATTGAAAAATATTCCATTGAGATTAGAGATACTAAATTAGGTCCAGAATTAATTACACGGGATATCCCCAATGTTAGCGAAGAGGCACTAGCAAATTTGGATAAACAAGGAGTAGTTAGAATTGGTGCAGAGGTTCAAGATGGGGATATATTGGTAGGAAAAATTTCTCCAAAAGGTGAAACAGAACTTTCAGCAGAAGAAAAATTGCTACGAGCAATTTTTGGTGAAAAAGCAAAAGATGTGAAAGACAGTTCATTGCGTTTAGAACATGGACAACGCGGTAAAATTGTTGATATTAAGATTTTTTCTAAAGAGATAGGTGACGAATTGCCAACCGGTGTTTATAAAATTGTGGAAATATCAGTAGCGCAGTTAAGAAAGATTCGAGTCGGTGACAAATTAGCAGGTCGCCACGGTAATAAGGGAATCATTGCTAAAATTTTACCAGAAGCAGAAATGCCATTTATGGAAGATGGAACTCCAATTGATATTATTCTTAATCCTCTAGGCGTTGTTTCGCGTATGAATTTAGGACAAATTTTAGAAACACACTTAGGTTGGGCAGCTCAGAAATTAAATTATAAAGTTGCCAGCCCAGTTTTTAATGGAGTGCCGTTAGATCAAATTAAGAAAGAATTGGCAAAAGCTAAATTATCCGAGGACGGTAAAATTCAACTTTATGATGGCAGAACTGGTGAACCATTTGATCATAAAACAACAGTTGGTTATATGTATATGTTAAAACTTGTTCATATGGTGGATGATAAAATGCACGCTCGTTCAATTGGTCCCTATTCTATGGTTACTCAACAGCCGCTTGGTGGTAAAGCTCAATTTGGGGGACAACGATTTGGTGAAATGGAGGTCTGGGCTTTGGAAGGATATGGAGCAGCTCATTCCCTTCAGGAGATTCTAACTATTAAATCGGATGATGTATTGGGTCGAGCTAAAGCATATGAAGCAATAATTCGCAATGAACAAATTCAAAAACCACAAATTCCAGCATCATTTTATGTCTTGATGCGAGAATTACAAAGTTTGGGATTATCTATATCAATGATTAAATGTAAAAAAGAAATTCCCACTAAAGTAGAGGAAAAGATAATTGATAAAGCTGCAGGTGGAACAAAAGAAGCAGTGATAGTTAAAAAATCTACATCTAAAGAAATTAAAAAGAAAATGGAAGAAAAAATAGACAAAGAGACCACTGAAATAATGACAAAACAAGAAAAACATCCGCCCAAAGCTACTAAGGAAGAAATAATTGAATTAGAAAAGGGACGAACTTGAGTACAATTACAAATTTTAAATTATAAATTATTAATCAAATTCTAATTTCAAATGTCAGATGCCGATCCCTGTGGGATTTTAATGATTAAAAATTGAATAAAAATTAAAAATTAAAAATTAAAAATTGTTTACCACTTATTATGACTATTAAACAAATTTACAATTTAGCTGTAGAGTTAGGGAAAAAAGCGGATCCACGTAGTTCAAAAAGATTAAAAGAGATTCTTAGAATTGAAGCTAAAAGATTTAATTCATTATCAAATGCAGAAAAAGATTTTTTTGATAAAGAAACTTTGATTAATCCTTATTCGGATTCACGTTATTATACCAAAAATCCCAACAAAAAAATTAAAAAGATAATGGTCGGGATTGATATTACAGGATCTGAAATTCTTTTGGCCGATAGATTAAATCAAATTCAAAAAAATAAAATTGATTTAGTAATTGCCCATCATCCAGTAGGCAATGCTTTTGCCGCATTAGATAATGTTATGCATCTGCAAACAGATCTTTTAGCAAATTTAGGAATTCCCGTAAATATTGCTGAAAGTTTATTAGAGAAAAGGATAAAACGAGTTAGTAGAGATATATCTGCTGTTAATCATTACCAAACAGTTGATGCGGCAAGATTATTGAATATTCCCTTGATGTGTATACATACGCCAGCTGATAATATGGTTTATCAATTTTTAAAAAATAAAATTAAATCTGGGAAACCTGAAATTATTGCGGATATAATCAAAATTTTAAAAACTATACCAGAGTATAAAGAAGCTTCGATTAGAGGTGCTGGGCCTACAATATTTGTTGGTAACAGTTATCGTCGTTGTGGCAAAATTGTATTTTCTGAAATAACTGGTGGTACTTCTGGAGCCAAAGAAATGTATGAACATTTAGCTAGGGCTGGAGTAGGAACAATAATTAGTATGCATATGGGAGAAGAATATAGAAAAGAAGCAGAAAAAAATCATATCAATGTTGTTATCGCCGGACATATGTCTTCTGATTCATTAGGTTTAAATTTAATTTTAGACACATTAGCCGCCAAAAAAATTGATATAATTCCCTGTTCAGGATTTATAAGAGTAGATAGGAATAAAAATATAAGGTAATAATATGCGCAAATCTATTTACGCGAATATCGCAAATATTTAATTAGCGTAATTGGCGAATATAAAATTAGCGCAGAATAATACATTATAAAACTATGAGAAAACAAGGTAAAAAAAATCAAGATATCGATAAACTTGATTTTAATGCGATTCAGATTTCCATTGCCAGTCCAGAAAAAATTTTGGAGTGGTCACATGGGGAAGTATTAAAACCAGAAACAATAAATTATCGTACTCAAAAACCAGAAAGAGATGGTTTGTTTTGTGAACGAATCTTTGGTCCTACTAAGGATTGGGAATGTTATTGTGGTAAATACAAAAAAATTCGTTATAAGGGTGTAGTTTGTGATAAATGTGGAGTTGAGGTTACTCGTTCCTCGGTTAGACGGGAAAGAATGGGACATATCAGTTTAGCGGTGCCTGTTGCTCATATTTGGTATATTCGCGGAATACCAAGTATTTTGGGAACAGTTTTAGATATGTCTGTTTCAGAACTAGAAAAAATCATTTATTTTGCTGCTTATGTTATTCTGGAAGTCAATGATGAAATTAAACAACAGGCATTAGAACAACTAGAAAAGGAATATAAAGAATTA
>DAOVQR010000043.1 GCA_030628575.1 bacterium | reverse complement strand
GAACCAACGGGATCATCTGTTTCAAAATAAACTAAATCAGTCACGTCCCAGCTATTGCTATCTATATCATATGCGGTAACGGTGTATGCTTGAGTTTGATCTGCACTGGCTAAATGCATATTTTGTGGACTGATAATGTATAACACAGCAACACCATGAATTACACTAAGCTGGGCATCATCAGTCAAACCTTGATAATTTGCTGTTACAGTCCAATTACCAGTATTGCCTGGCATGTAAACATTATTTGTCCACAAGCCACCCGCACCAGTATCGATCTGATAATCTGCTTCGGCTGTTACATCCCAATCATTACCATATTGATCAGTTGCCATAACAGTGTAAGTTTGGGTTTGATCTGCTGTAATTGTTGAATTTGTTGGATCGATTATAATTGAAGTAGCTACATCGTGAGTTGCTGTAATTCCTGATGTAGTTATTGTAATAGAACTGACAACTGAGCCAGCCTGAGCTGAAACAGTTGTTTGTTCCCCTGCTTCAGTTGGAGCAGTCAAAATAACTGAATCTTGACCATTTACATCCGTTGTACCCGTGTAACGATCAAGAGAAAATTGTGCATTGCTTACTGACCATTGAATGTCTTCTTCAGAGATGATATTTCCATATTCATCTTTTAACTCAAAATCAATGCCTAAAGTAGTTCCAACTGTCATATCGGTTATACCAATTGGATTAGTATTGATCGATGATTGAATTTGGCTTGGTGGTCGAGGATACAATGTAAAAGTATGCGAATTATTTGGACCATCAATATTTTGATCACTTGCATCTAAGGTCTCAACAATTAATTGATAGTTATTACCAGCTACTGTGGAATTGATAATTCCTAAAAACTGAATTGATACAGGGTCAGAATTACCAACATTACCATCTGTACCAACAATAACTTGTAATGTTTGACCATCACCTACTAATGTTGCTGTACCTAAATTGCCGGTATAAGCTCCAAGTGTTGCACTCAATACATCAAATCCTGTCGGGAAAGTCACATTTACTTTTCCACCTGGAGCAATTGCTCCAGAACTTGAAGTAGTAAAACTTACTGAATAATTAGAGCTATTTCCTACTATTTGATCAGACACGATTACATCAGGTGAGCCGGCTAGGTTTCCAGCTAATGCTTTTTCAACTTGTGTGGTTGAAACTAATGCAAATATTATCAAAATAGTAAGTCCAATTCGCCATAATATTGATTTGACAAAATTTATCATATTTTTCCTTAAAATAAGTAAAATAACAAAGTCGACCTAATCTATTAATTAATAATTAATTTATTAACTGATAGATTCAATAACTGATTAACTAATATTTACCCCTTGAAAAATGAGACAACAAAAAAACTAGCTTTCGTAATAATGTCGATAGATATAAAATCCATCCACGAAAACATTGTTAATGCTGTCTTTTATATAATTCACGACCGTATCAGTAATAACTGATAGCTTGTGGATAAATCCAATGTTTATGATGATTTATCAGGTAGCCATCAATTATTTTTCTACTTTTACTGTTTAGATTCTAATTATACTCCGAGCGTATATTGTGTCAAGCATCAGAAACCTAATTCATTTAGTTTACAAAACTTTCTTCAAATACTGCCCTGTATATGATTTTTTAACTTTGGCAACCTTTTCTGGTGTACCATAAGCTACAATTTTACCACCGGCATCTCCCCCTTCCGGACCCATATCAATAACATAGTCAGCTGATTTTATTACATCTAAATTATGTTCAATCACCAATACAGTATTTCCTTTATCCACAAGAGCTTGCAGCACTCCTAGTAGTTTTTTAATATCTTCAAAATGAAGACCTGTTGTGGGTTCATCAAGAATGTATAAAGTTTTACCTGTATCTTGACGGGCCAGTTCTGTAGCAAGCTTTACACGCTGAGCTTCACCGCCAGATAAAGTTGTGGCAGATTGCCCCAGTTTCATATATCCCAAACCAACTGCAGATAAAACCTCTAATTTTGTTTTCAGAATCGGCACATTCTGAAAAAACCCTAATGCTTCATTTATTGTCATTTCTAACACATCGGCAATATTTTTCCCTTTATATAATATATTAAGTACTTCTTTATTATATCTACGACCGTGACACATATCACAAGTAATATAAACATCTGGCAGAAAGTGCATTTCATATTTAATTACACCATCACCTTTGCAGGCTTCGCATCGTCCACCCTTCATATTAAACGAAAAATGACTGGCAGAAAATCTTTTTTTCTTTGATTCACCTAAATTAGCAAAAATTTCTCTAATCGACGTAAAAATTCCCACATAAGTTGCAGGATTCGATCTTGGTGTTCTACCAATTGGTGATTGATCAATATTAATTACTTTGTCTAAATATTGTATTCCAATTAAAGCTTTGTGTTTGCCTGCTTTTGTTTTGGCTCGATGGAATTTTTTTGATAAAGCTCTAGCCAATATATCAATCATTAGGGTAGATTTTCCTGAACCGGAAACCCCAGTAACACAGGTAAAGGTGTTCAAAGGAATCCTTACATCAACATTTTTAAGATTAAATTCCTCGGCATTTTTGATAATCAATGACTTACCCGACCCTTTTCTTCTTATGTCTGGAATTGAAATTTGTTTTCTGCCAGTTAAATATTTTCCAGTTAATGAATTAACTGATTTTTTAATATCGGCTGGTGAACCTTCTGCAATGATTTTACCACCAAACTCACCTGCTCCTGGACCAATATCAATAACATAATCAGCGCTAAGTATGGTCTCTCGATCGTGCTCAACAATAATCACCGTGTTGCCTGTATCTCGCAAGTTGAAAAGGGTGTTAATTAATTTTTCCTGATCTCTGGAATGCAAACCAATTGATGGCTCATCTAAAATATACAAAACACCTGTAAGATGTGAACCAAGTTGAGTTGCTAATCTTATTCTTTGAGCTTCACCTCCAGCTAAAGTTTGGGCATTTCTATCTAAGGATAAATACCCTAAACTGACATCAATAATAAATTTTAATCTTTCTTTAACATCTTTAATAATTTGCTCTGTAATTTTATATTCCTGCTGGGAAATCTTTCTCGGTAATTTTTCAAAAAATTTATATAATTCAGATATTGTTAAGCTGCTCAAATCAACAATATTTTTATTAGCAATTTTAACAAACAAAATCTCTTTTCTCAATCTCTTACCTAAACACTCAGAACATATCTGTTCCATCATATATTTTCCAATTTCTTTTTTAATATATTCAGAATCAGTATCATTATATTTTTTTTCCAAATTGGCAATCACACCTTCAAAAAAACCATCATTTGATCCATATAGAATGAGATTTCTCACTGATTTTGGTAAATGTCCAACAGGAGTGTTTAGACGAAATTTATATTTATTTGACAACTCTTTTAAAGTTTTTTGATACCAGCTGGAGTGCGAAGTAATTCGACTCCATGGTCTGATTGCTCCTTCTTCTAGCGTTAATCGTTTGTTGGGTAAAACTAATTCGGGATCGATTTTTTTTCTTTTACCCAACCCCTGACAAACCGAACAAGCACCCCTGGGACTATTAAATGAAAAAGAACTAATAGTTAATTCAGGCAATTCAATTTTACATTTATTACAATAATTAACCTTAATAATATTATGTTTTCCGTTATTATTTTTTTCTTTAATTTTTGTTTTTTTTAAGTGAGTGCCACATTCTGGGCAATAAGCATGTCCTATACGGGCAAAAAATAATCTCAAATAGTCATAAATATCCGAAATTGTACCAACTGTGGAACGAGGTGATTGAATAGCACTTTTTTGATCAATAGAAATTGCCGGAGAAAGGCCTTCAATAAAATCGACATCCGGTTTTTGAATCGGTGCCAAAAATTGTCTGGCATAATTTGATAAGGATTCCACATAACGACGTTGACCTTCAGCATAAATAGTATCAAATGCCAAAGAAGATTTACCACTACCTGAAATACCGGTGATTACCGTTAATCGCCCACGCGGAATTTTTATATCAATATTTTTGAGATTATGAACTCGCGCACCTTTAATAAAAATGTTTTTGTTATTCATAATTTTCCTTTATTGACTTAGCGTATTATAACAAAAGTTATTATGTTTTACAAGTATCAGACAATCCCTTGCTAAATAAAACTAATTTGATATATTATAATTGTTACGAGATAATTTTTCGTTACGAAATTAGAGAATTTTGAGCGAAAATAATGAAGAGCATTATTTTTTAGCCAAAATTATCTGATTGCAGTAGAAAAGGTTATTTCGCAACAAGTATAACAAGATAAATAAATATGAGGGGCATTGGCCACGCTATCATCGGCTAATAACCGAAGGTTGCGGGCAGGGAGGATAATATGTTTGATAAAAATCAAGACATCGGCGGATCTGGTACTGTGGTTGGAGCAAATGTTAAATTAAATGGTGTTTTAAAAGACATGAATGACATCACTATTCATGGTACAATCGATGGTGAAGTAATATCGGATAAAAATGTGCTAATAAGCGAAACTGCCTCAGTAAAAGGCCCTATGGGTGCTCAAATGATAACAGTTTCTGGAAAAGTCAACGGCACAATTACTGCTAATAAAAAATTGGAAATCACTCCTACGGGAAAGGTCTATGGCAGTATTGCTACTAAAGATCTAGTAATTCGTTCTGGGGCAGTTTTTGTAGGTAAAAGTACAATGATCGGACATGAAAAAGATGAAAAATCTAAAACTAAACAAAGTAAAGAAAAAACCAAAACTGAATCTGAAAATTCAAAAGGAGAAGAGAAAGAAACCGAGAAAAAGAGCGGCGGATTCTGGATTACCAATAAACAAGATGATAAGCAGGAAAAAGAAGAATCAAAACAAAAATCACAGTATGAATTAGAGAAATAAAAAATTAATTTTAAATTTGAAATTTTAAATTTTAAATTTTTTATGTATTACTATATCTTAGAACAACCAAAAAGTGATTCATCAATATCAATTCAGAGAAAAATAAAAAATTTGCTGGCCTTTTATGGTATTGTTGGTGAAATTTCTCGAGTTTCACCTGCCCGAAACATAGAAGAATTAACAGAAATTGCTTTGGCTAAACAATACAATACTATAGTTGCCGTCGGTTCTGACTATCTAGTCAATCAAATTATTAGCTACTTGCAAAATAGAGAATGTATTTTGGGTATCATACCAATCAACACTAGTCCTTTAATAAATAAACTGATTGGCTCCAGCAATATTAAAAGCGCTTGCTTGGCCTTAAAAGAAAGAAAGGTAAAAATTATTGATCTGGCTTATATTTCACCAAATAAATATTTTTCAACCGTAGCTACTCTTTCAAATTCAACGCCTACTCTAGCAACAATCTATTTTGATAAATGTAGCACTAATGTTAGATTTACTAATATATCAATTTATTCTCCTACAATAATTGATTCGAACGGTGAACCTCAAATTTATTTAAATATTCAAAATTCCCAAGAAGGTCCGAGTACAATCAATAAAACTTTAAATTGGTTATTTGGAAAAAGTTTAAAAAATAATTCTAAAAGTTATTTACGAATGAAACATTTAGTAATAGACACACCTGAACCTATTCCTGTGATAATTGATAATAAAATTGTAGCTAAAACTCCCGTGGAGATAAAAATAAAAAAACATGCCTTGAAAATTATAACCAGTCGTGCTAAAATATCTGGTGGTAATAATTAATATTTTTAGTAAGGTTTAACTATCGGAAAAAAACAACCCATTAATCAAAAAATTAATGCTGACGAAGTACGTCTTATCAATGAAAAAGGAGAAACTCTTGGTATAGTTAATATTGATCAAGCCAGGGTGCTGGCTTATGAAAAAGATCTGGATTTAGTTGAAGTCGGATCCAACGCTAATCCTCCTGTTTGCAGACTTTTTGATTATGGAAAATATATTTACGAAAAAGAAAAACAAGCACAAAAGCAAAGAGGTAAACAAAGAGGAGGAGAAACAAAAGAAATCCAATTAGGTGTTAATATTGATAAACACGATCTTGAAACTAAAGTAAAAAAAGCTAATAAATTTTTAAATGAAAACAATAATGTTAGAATATCAATTAGATTAAAAGGAAGACAAAATATTTTTGCAAATCGCGCTAGGGAGGTTATCGAAGAATTTAGAAATCTGACCCAATCGCGATTTGATCAACACATTAAACGACAAGGAAGTCGGTTTAGTGCAATACTTAAAAGATAAACATAATGCCAATCCGCGAATGTATGCTAATGACGCAAATAAATATTTGAAGCATTCGAATACATTCGTAGATTAGGATTATTTTAATCAAGGATGCTTAGATGAAAAAAGATCAAAACAAACAAAT
>DAOVQR010000108.1 GCA_030628575.1 bacterium | reverse complement strand
GAGATTTTTGTTTCTTGTCTGTTCTATCTTTATTCCTAATTCCTAATTCATCATTCCTAATTCGTTTTCTTATTGTCTGATGTGAAATAAAAAGCGCTTTATCACTATCAATTCGTCTATCAATATAATTCCTTAAAGCATCAATAGCTCGATTTGATAAAAATACCACTCGAGCTTTTCCTCCTTTACCAATTACCGAAAATTCTTTTTTTTCTAGATTTATTTCATCACGGTTGAGATTTGTCAATTCAGATACTCGCAAACCAGTAGAGAAGAGAAGTTCTAAAATTGCTCTATCTCTCAAACCAATTATTTTTGATGTATCAGGTTGAGCCATTAATTCATCCAATTCATCTTCTTCCAAAAAGGTAATTTGTCTATCTGGAATATCGGGTAACTCAATTTTTCCCGCCGCTAAAGTTTTAATATCATGTTGAGCTAAATATTTTAAAAATGATCTTAAAGCAATAATATGAAAAGCTTGAGTTTTTTTATTTACCACTTTTAGCCGATTTAGATAAAGTCGGTATTTTTTAACTACTTCAAGATTAATTTGCGATGGACTGCTTACCTGATTAGCTTTTGCCCAATTCGAAAATCGCTTCAAATAATGGCGATAATTAACAATTGTGTGATCAGAATGACCACGCTCAACCTCACAATAACTCAAAAAATCTTGAATATATTTTTCCATTTTTCCTTATCTCTGTATCTACTATATTATTGTACGACATTTTTTCCTTTTAATCCATCATCTAATATGCTAAAATTGAGGTAATGATTGGGAATTTGTTACAATTTGATCAAGATGTTTTTTATTGGTTTTATTCTTTTCTAGGACAGAATCAAATTTTTGATTATCTTATTTTATATATCGGTAGGTATTTTGTCTATCTTGTGCCAATAGGATTATTATCGGCTTGGTTTATTTTTCGCAATGATAAAGACAGATTATCAATGATAAAAGCCACTTTGGTATCTGTGTTTATTTGGCAGGTGCCAACTAGAATAATTGCTTGGTTATGGTTTAGACCACGTCCATTTGTTGGATTAACTGATACAAAAGAATTATTCTTTCATATTCCCAGTTATTCTTTTCCTTCAGACCATGCCGCTTTTCTTATTGCCTTAGGACTTTATTTTTATCTATTAGGTTATAAAAAACCAGGAATCTGGATAATAATCATCTCGGTGGCAGTTGGCTTTGCTAGAGTTATATCAGGTCTACATTATCCAGGAGATATTATTGGTGGATTAATTTTAGGTTTAGTTGGTGCTTGGCTTTTGTTTTATCTTGATAAATACATAGATAAATATTTAGCCCAACCAATGTTAAAAATTGCCAAATTTATAAAATTGGCATAGAAATAATTTTAAATTTTAAATTTTTATTCAATTTGAAATAAATTAATTATTAAATATTAAAACATTTGGATTTATATCATAAATACTATTTTTTACACATTACTGCTGGCGGCTGCTCCTATTTCAGAATTAAGGGGAGCTATTCCTTATGCCTTAACACGAGGTTTATCTTGGCAGCAGGCTTTTATTATCGCAGTTATAGGTAATATGATACCCGTATTTTTTATTCTCTGGTTTTTGGAGCCAGTATCCAATTGGCTTCGCAAGAATTTTCAAATTTTTGATAAATTTTTCACTTGGCTTTTTGAATATACAAGAAAGCGTCATGCCAAAAAGATGGGAGTATATAAAGAATTAGCACTGATAATCTTAGTTGCAATTCCATTGCCAATGACTGGCGCTTGGACTGGATCACTCGTTGCCTTTTTATTTGGTGTTCCATATAAAAAAGCCCTACCATTAATTTTTTTAGGAGTTTTAATCGCTGGAGTTATTGTTACACTAGCAAGTATAGGAATTATTAATTTAGGAGGATAAATCAAATGATAAAATATGGAAGAACAATTTTACCAAACGGCTTGAGGATTATCACAGCCCCGATGAAGGAAACTAAAGCAGTCACAGTTTTGTTTTTAATCAAAGCCGGTAGTCGTTATGAAAATAAAGAAAAAAATGGTATTTTTCATTTTATTGAACATATGGTATTTAAAGGAACAAAAAAAAGACCGACAGCTCTTGATATATCCAAGGAGTTAGATTCAGTTGGTGCCAGTTTCAATGCCTTTACTTCTGATGAATATACTGGTTTTTATGTCAGCGCCACTGCCAATCATTTTAATATGTCACTTGATATTCTATCAGATATTATAATTAATTCTCAATTTCCAGTTTTAGAAATTAAAAAGGAAAAAGGTGTTATCATTGAAGAAATAAATATGTATAATGATTTGCCGCAACGAAATGTTGTTGATTTGGCAAAAATGCAATTGTTTGGAGATACTCCGCTTGGTAGATCTACATTAGGAGAAGCAAAGATAGTTTCTTCTTTGTCGCGTCAGGATTTTATCAAATATATAAAAAATTATTATTGCCCAGAGAATATGATGGTAATTATTTCCGGCAATACAGATAAATTTAATTGGGGAAAAACTGTTAAAGAAAAATTGGCAAAATTATCGAGGAAAAAGAAAAAGGTGGCAAAAACAAATTATAGTTTTCAAAGTGAACCTCAAATTGTAGTTCATTATAAAAAAACCGATCAAGCACATTTAGTAATTAGTTGGCGAACATTTTCCCGTTTTGATAAACGTCGTCATACCATGAAAATCCTGAATAATATTATGGGTGAGACCATGAGTTCTCGCTTATTTACTGAAGTAAGAGAAAAAAGAGGATTGGCTTATTATGTTGGTTCAAGTATTTGGGAATTTTCTGATACGGGAGCCCAATTATCATTTGCCGGTTTGGATATTAAAAGAATCGACCAGTCGATAAAAATTATTTTAGATCAATACAAAAAATTAAGAGATAAAAAAGTATCAAAAGAAGAATTAAATCGTGCCAAAGAAAATATAAAAGGCAAAATGTATTTAGGATTGGAAGATTCATTTTCTATTGCCGATTTTTTAGGAGAGCAAGAATTATTATTTGATAAAATTAAACAACCCGAGCAAGTAATTAAAGATTTATTTGCCGTGACATCAGATGATATTAAAACTTTAGCTCAAGAGATATTTATTCCTAAAAATCTTAATTTGACAATCATCGGACCGTTTAAAAAGAAAAAGAGATTTGAAAAATTGATTCAAAATTGGTAAAATTGATATACAAAAAGGTAATAACATGCGCCAATCTTAATACGCTAATATCGCCAATAAATAATTAGCATAATTAGCGAAATAAAATTAGCGCAGAGTAATACATTGGAGAACGTATGGCTCAACAGGAAAAAAGTTTAGTTCTTATAAAACCCGATGGAGTGAATCGAGGTATAATTGGGGAAATATTACAGCGTTTTGAAAGAAAAGGACTGAAAATTGTTGGTTTGAAAATGATCAAACTTAGTGATGAGGTATTGGATAAGCATTATTCGCATCATAAAGACAAGCCATTTTTTAAAGCACTAAAAGATT
>DAOVQR010000085.1 GCA_030628575.1 bacterium | reverse complement strand
GCTCTGGTAGCAAATCCAGCTCCAACAGCTTCCCACCCTATTTTAGATTTTGTTTTTTTAGATTGATCAATTATTGTTTTATCAATACTGCCGGTAATTTTTGATCCGTCTTCTTGAGTCATTTTTTTTGAAGCAGTGTATTTAATATTATCGCCAACCTCAGCTGTTGATTTTAGAGTAATTTGGCCAGTATTAGCGCTAATTCCTTTTTTGATTTTACCAGCGATAATTAAATTTCCTGTGCCGGCATAAAGCTTACCATCAATATCTCCGTTTAATATAGCATTACCAGATCCGAGAAACATATCACCCTTTACATTGGATTCATCAGTAAATTCGATTTGTCCTGCTCCTGCATAAACATTCTGATCAATTTGAGATGATACTTTGACCTGACCACTACCAATTATAAGATTTCCCTCAATTGGTCCATTAATTTCAACCATTCCTCCAAAAACCAATAAATCACCTTTTATTTTAGCATCGATTGCGACCTGACCTCCGACAGTTATATAATTATCGTCAATCACTGTGTTTTTATCTACATTTAAACTTCCATTATTATCACCAATGCCAAATTTTGCAGCATTAGCGGTCGAGACAAATACTAATACCATCAAAAATACTACCGACAAAGCAATTGAAAATTTTCGCATGTTTATCCTTTCTCTACTTATTTCTTAAGATATTTATAAGCTGAAAGGGCGGCAATGGCACCTTCAGCTGACGCAGTTATCAATTGGGCAAAACCACTAGAGCCAGTTGTTACATCTCCAGCGGCAAAACAGCCAGGGATATTGGTTTCTTGTTTTGCTGTAATTTCAATATAGTTATGTTCTGATTTTTTTAATCCAAGATTATCAATCAATTGATTATTAGGAACAACTCCAATCTCAATAAATACACCATCAACTCTAAGTTGTTTTTGACTATTAAATTCATTTTGTAATCCCACATAGTCAACGTTTTTCTCCCCGGTAATTTTAACAATGGTATTTTTAGGTATTAGAGCGATATTTTGTTTCTTTTTAACTTTATCTACCCATTTAGGCATTGCTTTTGGTTGTTCTTCAATATAAATGAGATATACTTGTTGGGCAATATCTGATAATTGCATTCCAGCCGTAAAAGCAGAATCTCCGCCGCCGATAATTGCCACATTTTTATTTTTAAAAAATGCGCCATCACAAGTAGCACAATAACTTACCCCTTTTCCTCTAAATTTTTCTTCACCCGAAATATTAAGCTGGCGGTGTTTGGTACCAACTGCCAATATAACGGTTTTTGATTGATATTGTTTATTATCAGTATAGATATTAAATAATCCATCAGACGACTGGATTTTTTTAACAAGTTCTTGTTTGGTTGGGATATTGAATTTTTTAATATGTTCGGCAAATTTTGTCATAAGATCTGCGCCAGAAATTGATGGTTCTCCTGGCCAGTTTTCAATTTTATGAGCAGTAGCTCCCAGACCGCCTGGTTCACTACCGATTATCAATACATTCATATTATATCTTGACGCGTAAATTGCAGCTGTGTAGCCCGCAGCACCCATACCAATAATTATAAGATCGTATGTCATATTTATCCTTTACCATACAATTATATCAAAAAAATACTATAAATGCTATAAACAATAAGTTAATGTCAAAGCTCAAATGCCAAATGTCAATTCAAGCTCAAAATTTTAATGTCAAATTATTTTATTAATTTAGTCATTTAACATTCATTTGTAATTTGGATTTTGATATTTGAAATTTCTAAAAAATCTTTGATTTTTTAGTAAATGTATCCTTTAACTATTGCTGAATTTTTACTGATAGTTCTGGTTGATACCCTATTCCATCCATTATAATTCATTTCACTGATGGTAATACTATTACCATTTATTGATTCAACATAACCAACATGTCCGGCCCAAGATTCACCTGTTACAATAACTGCGCCGGCTCTTGGTTCTTTGCCTGTGGATATACCATTTCTTTGAGCTCTATTATACCACGATCCCCCATTACCTAATCGATTTGGCAAGTCAGGTCTTTTTTGTGCAGCATACCAAGTACAGTAACCATATGAATATGTATTTGAGCTGCGAGTAGAAGATATATGAGCTGATTTTGCATTGTTGATATTATAATGTGATCTGTTATTTCTGGTATAAACATTTCTTCGAGCTTGGGCTAATTGTTTTTCTTTTTCTGCATTATCGCGCGCTTCCCTGCTTTCAGTAGTAGTAATTTCCGGTTTTATAGCATAGTCAATTTTCTTGTCATCTTGATCAAGATTAATCAAATCAGATTTAACTTGTGGAACATAGTTGTTGATATCTTTTAAGGTTTGTTCAACAACTTTAGTATCACCTAAAATAGCTTTATCGTCAGATATTGTGAGAGTTATGGCGCGCGAGGTTGATAAAGTGGAAATTGATAATATTAAAATTGTAGCAAGAGTGCTGAATTGTTTTTTGTTTAATTTATTGAGTGCAAATTTTGCATTTAATTTAATTGAATTTAGTTTCTGTAATATTTTTTTATTTAAGTTTATGATTTGTTTTTTTAATTTTGACTTTTTTGTTTTATTATCCAACTTCTTTATGAGCCATTCAATAAGTGGAGGCTCGTCTGGGTTTTTGGGTAAAAAAATAATAACTCCTATTTAAATTGATATTATATGTTTTGAGTTACAATGGCTATACTAGCAAAGGAGTAAAATTTGTCAAGGGCCTGTCGTATATGGGTAAATAAAAAAATCCGTTACGAATTTTTTATTATCGCAACGGATTACAAAATTATTATTATTTTAAGATAGATTCTACAAGTGACTCAAATCTATCTGGGTAGTAATTTTCAAGATCATAAGCATGGATTTTGACATAAATCCATCTTTGATTAGTTAATTCAGAAACTGTTTGGCACCAGTTTTTGGCCGCCCGATCTTTTAAAATTACTTCAGCTGTTTCATCTCCTCCTTTTGTTTCTATCAGATACATCACTTTTTGTGTCTTGATAATAAAGTCTGGCAAGTAGTAATGTAGATAGCTATCAAAATCATGATAGGGAATATGAAGTGGATGACGAGGAAAGAGTTTAGTAAAAGCTAAAACATCTTTTGTTAGGTCTATATATTCCATAAATTCTTTTTCAAATGGTCCGCTTCGCGCATAAGGGAGTTGATTAAAAACAGTTTTTTCTGCCGGATAAACTGGTTCAGAAGTATGAAACGGCTGTGTCCAGCTTATGTAGTAAGTTTTAGCAAGTTTGATTTTTTCTTGCTTTTGTGCCAATTGATTCACTGCCTGAGAAAAAATTTCCAAAATTTTTTCTCTGACTGGAATATAATTTAGTTTTTTGATAACTGATTTATCATCCAAGTCAATTTTCACATCAAAAAGATAATTTTCAATGTAATCTTTAACCTTAGGAACAAGTTTGGCAACAATTGAAGAAGCTCTCACCTTGGAGGCAATCGCCCGACAAATATAGGAAAGATACAGGGAAAAGTTTTCTGTGTAATCAAAAGCCAAAATCATTTCCCTGACTATTTTTTGCTCCAAGAGATCTTTTTCCCGATACATTATATTTGGAAGTTCGATTTCTGATAGAAGAAAAAGATTCCTCGGTAATTGGTTAATATCTAATTGTGACAAATCAGGCATCACACAGATCAATCCACCTTCAACAATGGGAATTTCAAGGTCATATTTGAGTTTGGTTTGATCCACTATGATTAATTTATCTGGTTCATAGACATTATCAACCGGAACTAGATCGGCAATCAGTTCTCCTGATTCAATCTCTGCTTCCCAAAGTTGTCGAAAGCGAGGATGATCAATAACAATTAATCGTTCCTGAAGATCTGGATTTTGAGGAAACATACGACGTAAACCTCGACCCAAAGTTTGTTCAGGTAAAATTGGCGAGTCAAAAGCCCGCAAAGGTACAATTACACAGACATTTCGCACATCCCAGCCTTCTTTAAGCATCATCACGCTGACAATAATTTGAAAAGGATTTTTGGGATTATCAATTTCCCGGGCCGCTTGTCTGGCTTTATCCAAATCTTTTTTGGTAATTATCCCTTTTTTGTTGGTGTGAATCACCAATACTTTTCCGGCAAAATCCCGAGTTTTCAGATAGTGACCTACTTTGTCGGCATTCTTGGTATTATCTGTCATAATAAAAAGCACCGGTTTCTGATTTGTAGGAATAAATTTTTT
>DAOVQR010000016.1 GCA_030628575.1 bacterium | reverse complement strand
CAATTATTGATAAGCTTTGGAAAAAAATAATTAATTGTGTTCCTTGCCCAAGAAAAAATTTGATTCTTCTGATAAATACTGTAAAAAGATTTTTATACAATTATTTGCTCGATTCTCTATATATTCATACAAGGAAACAACTTGATGACATTAAACACCAAAAAGATCTTTTTTATATCACAAAGACTTCTATTGTCAATTTTGAAGATGATGTAAAAAATGAATTTAAAAAACTTAAAGATCAAATTACAGATTTAATTTATCTAGGACAAGCGACTAAAAAAAGAGACAATATCGCTGAAATTTACATTCAAAGGATAATTGAAATTATAGCAAACAGCAAAAAATATTGGAATCAAGCAAAAAATGGATACACTATGTTTCATTTGCCTTCAAATACACCTCAATATCAAAAAATAACTGATGTAATCTGGGCTATGCAGGAGAATGCCACAATAAAATTTTTATTAGATATAGACGGAAAATTACCAACCTAATTTTCCGTTTTTTACTTAAATATATCTTTTCGAAACGCCACTAAAACAAATATAAATACAATCGCCAACGCTATAAATAATATCCAACCCATATATCCCTTAAAATTAACCTAATAAATTATTAATTATCAATTCTTAATTTACAATGAATTTTCAATGTTACAATGTCAGACGCTGATCCTTGTGGGATTTGAAAATTGAATCATTAAAAATTATTTTTTGCCTAATATTTTCCTTACATACTCCAAAGCTTCTTCTTTGGTCTTTATTTTTTCAGCTAATTGCGCATCTTCTAGCTTTTTCAAGATTTTTCCTATTTTTGGTCCTGGTTCTAGTTTAAAATGATAAATTAAATCTCTGCCCTTAAGTAATGATTTAAATTCTGGTTTTTTCAGTTCTTTCTGATATTCTTTTTTAACTTGATCGTAAAGTTTAACATTTTCATCATAAAGTGAAAAATCTCGCGGTTTTGAACCAGAAATATCCGCTTTAAATAATTTTAAAAGCCATGGGAAACGTTTATCCATTAACATCCTTCGACGTTTAATTTTACTCATTCGGGGTATATCACCAATTTTCATATGATTTTTGACTAGCCAAACAATCAATTTTCTTTCTATGTTAGAAAATTTCAACCGGCGGCAAATTTTTGACGCAATTCCCGCCGAATATTTTATATGTTTGTTAAATCTAATTCTATCATTTTTAGTTATTGGATATGATATAGTATCGGGTTTGCCTGAATCATGAAGTAAAACCGCCCAAACAAGAATTAACGGAGTATTATCTGGTAAGGATTTTAAACATTGTAAGCTATGAACATAAACATCACCTTCTTTATGAAATTTATCTGGTTGTCGTACACCCTTCATTCTCTCAATCTCCGGCAATATAAATTTTAATAATCCAGATTCCGATAAATCATCCAACACCTGTGCACGATGTTTATCAACAAACATTTTATTAATTTCATCGGCAATTCGTTCTTTCGATACTTTTTCTATACGATAAGCATTACTACAAATTGCCTCCCAAGTCCGTTTATCATATTTAAACTTCAAAGTATTTTTAAATCTAATAGCCCGCAATAGTCGCAAATAATCTTCTTTAATTCTATCATTTGGATTACCAATAAATCTGATTATTCGATTTTTAATATCTTCTTGACCGCTAACGTAGTCAATAACTTTCTTATTTATTGGATCATAAAACATACCATTGATGGTAAAATCTCGTCTTTTAGCATCCTCACGAGCGTCAGACCAAAAAACTTTATCAGGCCGACGTGCATCAGAATATTTTCCTTCAGAACGAAAAGTGGCAATTTCAAAATGATATTTGCCAACTTTGGCTATCATAACACCGAATTGTTTCCCAACTTCAATAGTATCTTTAAGCAATTTTTGAATTTCTTCAGGACGAGCTGATGTAACGATATCATAATCTTTGGGTTCGCGATGCATTAATATATCTCTAACACAACCACCAGCCCAATAAGCGTCATAGCCGACTTTTTTTAGTTTTTTAATAATATTTAGTGCAGTTTTTTTCATCAGAAAATTTTATTATTTACTCTAATTTGTCTTACTTTTTTTATTCACTTTAATCGCCGCATCAGGGCAAATATCTTCGCATATACCACAACCAATACATTTTTCCATATCAACTTTTGGTATTGGCTTACCTAAAAAATTCTTTTTATTCTTATCCCACGATAATGCGCCAACCGGACATTTAATTAAACAAATTCCACACCCTTTGCAAATATCAGGATATATTATATGTTCTTTTTTATCATCTTTATTGATAATTGGTTCAAACTTATCAGGTTTGACAGATTTTAATAATTTTGAATACATATTATCAGCTAAATCATATCCAACTTCAAAAGCCACTCTATTTTTAGTTAGATCGGGTTTTTTGCCTAAAAATTTATTAATTTCTTCAAGAATTTTTTCTTTATCAATTTTGATATTACTTTTATTAATTTCTTTAACAATAATTCCTAAAACAATCATATTAAAACTTGTGGTAGGTAAGTTTCGTTCTTCTGGCAAATCAACTAAGTCAATTGCATTAATAACTTTTGTATTCTTATCAATAAATTCCTTAACCAAATTCAAGTTTCTCTTAGTCATAACAGATAAAATATCAGCTTTGGAGAATTTTGGATAAGTTATCTTATCAGATGATATTGTTACAAAAGCTCTAGATATACCCATTCTCATTTCCACACCATAATGAGGCATATAATTTACCTTATAATGTTGATTATATGCTGCTCCAACTAAAATTTTAGCCATTGTTTGGATGCCCTGACCACCTTCGCCACTTAACAAAATCTTCATTTTAATTCTCCTTGGTTTTTGAAACAAATACTCATTTTATCTTCAAGCATATCCAGGGACCCTTGAGCACTTACTTTCCAATTGGTTGGACATGTAGATAGAACCTCTACAAAGGAAAAGGATTTATTTTTTATTTGATGCTCCAACGCTTTTTTGATTAATTGTCTTAATTCCTGTGGTTCACTAACAATGCCTCGAGCAACATAAGATTTTTTATTTGGCAGTGATTTAATAAGTTCTGGTCCTAGAAATGGATTGCCCTTTTCTTCAATATTTTTACCTTTCGGTGTAGTAGAAGTAACTTCGTCTTTTAAAGTTGTTGGCGCCATCTGGCCACCAGTCATCCCATAAAGAGTATTATTAACTACAATAACTGTAATAGGATCATTTCTATTAGCTGCTGTAATTAAAGATTGCAAGCCAATAGCATAGGCGCCGCCATCACCCACATAAGCAATACAAGTTTTTTTCGGTTTGATTAATTTATAACCTGATACTACCGGCACGGTTCTACCGTGATGAGTTTGCACTGTATCTACATTAAAAAAATCCCAAGCCAGTAAAGAACATCCGATATCAATTCCAAATAATGTTTTTTTCTGAATTTTCAATTCATCAATAGCAAAACCAAGTTTCTTAAGTATAATAGAATGACCACAACCGGGACAGAACTTGTTGGGTTTTGAACTTATTTTGAATGATTTGGGATAAGATTGTTTGGTATCGTTTGCAAATAACATAGTTTATATTAATTTTTAATTACCAATTTTTAATTTTTATTCAATTTTTAATGACCAATAATAAATTACAAAAATTTGATTTAGAAGAAAGAACTGCTAAGTTTGGAGAACAAACTATTGATTTTGTTAAAACATTAACTAAAAATAATATCAATGATTCTTTAATAAAACAAATTATAAGATCAGCTACATCTATAGGCGCTAATTATATGGAGGCAAATGGTGCAGAAAGCAAAAAAGATTTTTACCATAAAATTTACATTTGTAAAAAAGAATCAAAAGAAACAATGCATTGGTTAAGAATGATAATGCGAGCAAATCCAGATAAACATTTAAAATGCAAAAAGTTGTGGCAAGAAGCAAGAGAACTAACTTTAATTTTTTCTAAAATTTGTCAAAATAAATAATACTAAAATAATTTTAAATTACCAATTTTAAAATTAAAAATTGAATAAAAATTTATAATTTATAATTTGAATTTCTAAATATATGTTTTAAGTTTAATCCTGAAAGGATCTAAGATGTGTGGGATTGTTGGTTATATTGGGAAAAATGAGGCAGCGCCGATTTTATTGGAAGGTCTTAAACGTTTAGAATATCGCGGTTATGATTCGGCAGGGATTGCTGTTATTAATTCAGCGGGCGTGAAATGTATAAAATCAGTTGGTAGAGTAAAAAAACTGGAAAAATTATTATTAAAAAAGAAAATAGGCAGCAATATTGGGATTGCTCATACTCGTTGGGCTACTCATGGCAAGCCATCAATTGCCAATGCTCATCCCCATTTCACAACACACAAAAACATTTTTGTGGTTCATAATGGTATTATTGAAAATTATCAAGAGCTAAAAGATCAGCTGAAAAAAAAAGGACATAAATTTGTAACAGACACTGATTCAGAAGTAATAGCCCATTTGATTGAAGATTGTTATCACCCTACGCGCAAGGATTCGGATGACAAGCCAAAAGGTCATTTTGAAAAAGCAGTAAAAGCAGCTTTGAAGAAAATAATTGGTGCCTATGGATTGGCAATTATATGTCGTGATGAACCGGATAAAATCGTTGCTGCTAGATATGGCAGCCCACTTCTTATTGGTATTGGTAAAAAAGAAAAAATTATTGCATCAGATGCAGCAGCAGTTATCGGCAGAACTAAAAAAGTAATTTATTTAGAGGATGGTGAAATTGCAGTAATAAATGGTTCAAAAATTAAAGTATCAAATATTTATTCTGCCAAAGGAAGTGAGGCAAGTGGCAAATCAATCAAAAAGAAAATCAACACCATAACTTGGGGTCAGGATGAAATAAGCAAAGCCGGCTACAATCATTTTATGGCTAAAGAAATTCATGAAGCTCCTGAAGTAATTATTAATTCCACGCGCGGAAGATGTATAGCTGCAAGAAGCTTAGCCAAGTTAGGCGGGCTGGAATCAGTAAAAAAAGAATTAAAAAATATCAGCAGATTAATAATTGTTGCTTGCGGCACAGCTAGAAACGCCGGACTGGTTGGTGAATATATGATTGAAGAGGCAGCCGGAATTCCAGTAGAAGTGGAATATGCTTCTGAATTTAGATATCGCGGCCCAATAGTGAATAAAAATACTGCGGTAATGGCAATTAGTCAATCAGGAGAAACTGCTGATACCTTGGCAGCGATTAAAGAAGCAAAAAAACAGGACGCTTTAACTTTGGGAATTGTTAACGTAGTTGGCAGTAGTATTACTCGAGAAACTGATGCCGGAGTTTATAATCATATTGGTCCGGAAATTGCTGTGGCTTCAACCAAGGCCTATATTTCCGAGATTATTATTTTAGCATTACTTACGGTTTTTTTAGGGAAAACACATAAAAATATGAGCGCAAAAAAAGCCAAGGAGATATTATATGAAATTGAGAAATTGCCCAAAAAAGTTCAATCAATTTTTGGTCAGGAACAGATAATTAAAAAAATTGCTCGAAAATATAAAAGGTCTGATAATTTTTTATATTTAGGCAGAAAGTATAATTATCCAACTGCCCTAGAAGGCGCGCTGAAACTCAAAGAAATTAGTTATATTCATGCCGAGGGTCATCCTACCGGGGAAATGAAACATGGGCCAATTGCCATGATCGAACCAGATTTTCCTTCCGTTTTTATTACGCCAAAAGATAGTGTCTATGAAAAAAACATTAGTGGTATTGAAGAAGTAAAAGCAAGGGACGGAAAAATTATTTGTATTGCCACACAAGGTGATAAAAAAATATCTAAATTAGCAGATGATGTAATTTATATTCCCAAAACAATTGAAATGCTAACCCCGATTTTAGCCGCATTACCTTTGCATCTTCTGGCGTATTATATTGGAGTTGGAAAAGGGTATAATGTTGACAAGCCACGTAACCTTGCGAAAAGTGTGACAGTAGAATAAGAATTTTAAATTACCAAATTCAAATATTTAAATTTCTAAATTTTAAAATTAAATCATTAAAAATTGAATAAAAATTAAGAATTTAAAATTTATAATTAATAAAGTTGTTGTTTTACACTTTATGTTTTAGTTTTAAATTTAATAAAAAATACATAAATATTTATTAGAAAGGTTTTATTATGTTTATTGGAGTTCCAAAAGAAGTAAAAATTAAAGAAAACAGGGTCGGGATGACACCGCGAGGTATTGAGAAATTAATCAAATCTGGTCATACTGTTTATGTTCAGAAAAACGCCGGTGTTGGCAGTGGTTTTGAAGATGCTGAATATATCAAATATGGCGCTAAGATATTAATCAACGCACGTGAAGTGTATAAAAAATCAGATATGATTGTAAAGATAAAAGAACCATTGCAAAAGGAATTTGATTTAATTAAAAAAAATCAAATAATTTTTACTTACTTGCATTTAGCAGCTGAAAAAAAATTAACTATGTTTCTTATAAAGAAAAAAGTGGCTGGGATTGCATATGAAACAGTTGAAACAGATGATCATAGATTGCCGTTGCTTGAACCAATGAGTCAGGTTGCTGGCAGAATGTCTATTCAGGTGGGCGCTCATTTTTTGGAAAAAACTCAAGGAGGAAGAGGAGTATTGCTTGGAGGTACCGATGAAGTTGATCCCGCAAAAGTATTAATTATAGGTTATGGAATTGTAGGAAAAAATGCGGCAGATATTGCTTATGGAATGGGCGCAGATGTTACAGTGTTCGATATTGATAAAAAGAAAATTGATGTAATAAATAAGAAAAAAGACCCAAGATTCCATGCGAAATTTTCTACAAAAGATACAATTTCTAATTTGATAAAAAATGCTCATCTGGTTGTTGGTGCAGTGTTAATTCCCGGAGCCAAAGCACCGAAATTAGTCACAAAAAATATGATCAAAACAATGAAAAAAGGATCAGTAATAGTTGATGTGGCAATTGATCAGGGTGGATCTTTTGAAACATCACGTCCGACTTCTCATGAGGAGCCAATTATTATTGTTGATAAAGTAATTCATTACTGCGTGACTAATATGCCAGGAGCGGTTGCTAGGACTTCTACATTGGCACTAACCGCAAAAACACTTCCTTATGTATTAAAATTAGCAAATAAAGGATTTAAAAAAGCGATTAAATCTGATAAAGCTTTAGTCAAAGGTGTTAATACTTATCAAGGAAAACTCACCTACAGGGCAGTAGCGGAAGCATTTGGGGTGGAATATATTAGTTTGAATAAACTAATATAAAAATTTCCAATTACCAATTTCCAATATCCAATAAAATTTCTAATTCTTAAATGTTTTAATTTGAGAATTAGACATTGGACATTTTGTTGGAAATTAGGAATTAGATATTAGGAATTTATGTGTAAACACATTGTATGTATTGGGGGTGGTAACGGGTTGTCAAATTTACTTTCAGAGTTGAAAGATACTGATTTTCAAGTGACAGCTATTGTTTCTGTTATGGATTCGGGTGGTAGCACAGGGAAAATTAGAAAAAGGTATAATGTAATTGCCTTCGGTGATATCAGGCGGGCTTTGGCAGCATTATGCGCTTCTACCTCCGAGGTTTCCGGGGATTGTTCTTCCACCTCCGAGGTGAAATCTGCAGACACCTCGGAGGTGGGAATTGGAAGAATCAAAAAAAATTTCAATTATCGATATAAATCAGGCAAAAATAAAGGGCACACGGTTGGTAATTTATTCTTATTGAATTTATTTAAAAAATATGGCTCAGAAAAAAAGGCAATAAAAAAGGCGAGCGAAATTCTTGATATCAAGGAGAAGGTTTTACCAGTAACTTTAGATAATGTCAGTTTAGTTGCTAGAATTAATTCAGGTAAAGAAATTATCGGAGAAGATAAAATTGATACAGTCAGGCAAAAATTAGATATTAAAAAAATCTATTTAAAGCCTAGAGCAAAAATAAATCCTGAAGTATTACAAGAGATTAAAAAAGCTGATATAATAATAATAGGACCAGGAGATTTGTACACTTCAGTGCTTTGTAATTTTGCAGTTGATGGGTTAAAACAAGCAGTCAAAAAATCAAAAGCCAAAAAAATTTGGATAAATAATTTAACTAATAAACTTTCAGAAACTAAAGATTTTAGATTAACAAATTATCTAGATCAGATTGATAAATATATTGGTAAAAGTGTGATTGATTATGTTCTATATCAGTCCGAGCCAGTTGGGAAAGATCCTATCAAAAATAACTTAAGAACCGAAGAACTTAAAAACGTAAGAACAAAGAAAAAAATCCAATTTATTGGAGATGATTTTGCCGAGAAAAAAGGGAAAGGGTTTGTTCATAACGGTAAGAAAGTAATTGAAATAATTAAAAAGATTAAATATCTTTAAATCCAAAATCCAAATATCAAATGTCAAATCAAATCTAAATTTCTAAATGTCAAATAATATTAAGTCATTTGAGCTTAAGATTTCAATTGACATTTGTAATTTGAGCTTTGACATTTTAATATATGTCCTTAAGTCCATAGGTTAAATTTCCAAAGGAAATTTATGATTTATCCTTGGCAAAAATTAATAATCAATCACGAAAAATTAAGACGTATTAAATCGGGAAGTATTGCTGAGGATGTTTGTATTGAACCTGGTGTACATATTTCTGGTCCAATTAAAATCGGTTCCGGAAGTATATTAAAATCCGGAACATATATTGAAGGTCCAGTAGAAATCGGCAACGATTGTAAATTAGGCCCAAATTGTTATATTAGGAAATTTACATTATTGGAAAGTAAGGTAAGAATCGGTGCTTCGGTGGAGATTAAAAATTCCATAATCGGTCAAGATTCACATATTGCCCACTTATCTTATATCGGTGACTCAGTAATTGGTAAGAATGTAAATATAGGTGCCGGATCAATAACTGCAAATTTACGTCATGATAATAAAAATGTGAAGCTTATATGGCGGAAAAAACTTCTTAATACGCAGACAAGAAAGTTTGGATGTTATATTGGTGATAACTGTAAATTAGGAATTTCAACTTTAATATATCCCGGCATAGTTATTAGCGATTATGTGCTGACCCTACCAAATCAGATAGTTGATAAAAATCTTCAGTCGTTTACCTTAGGGGACAAAAAACTTTCAAAAGAAGAAATTAAAAAATTCTGGCCATCAAGGAGTAAGGAATAAAATGAAAGATTTAAAAGTAATAATTTTAGCAGCAGGTAAAGGTACCCGTATGAATAAGGGCAAACCTTCTCTTTATCCAAAAGCATTATACCCTATAAGCAATAAACCAATGGTTTCATATATTATTAATACATTAAAAAAAATTGGTATTAAAAAACCAATTTTAATTATTGGTTATAAAGCCGATTTAGTGAAAAAAGAATTTAAAGATGGATGTAACTATGTTTTACAAAAAAAACGTCTAGGAACAGCTCATGCGGCGCGCTTAGGCATAGAAAAAGTGCCATTTAGCACTAAATACATATTAATTTTACAGGCAGATGATTCTGCATTTTATAAACCAAAAACGCTGAAAAGTTTTATTAAAAATCATATTGATAAAAAAGCAAAAATCAGTTTCTTAACTACTCATATTCCGGGCGTGAAAGATATAGGTAGAATTATCAGAGATAAAAATAATAATGTAATAAAAATTGTTGAAAAAGATAATTTGACACCTAAACAAGAAAAAATAGATGAAGTTAATTGTGGTTGTTATTTAGCAGATGCTGTTTGGTTGAAAAAAAATATCAAAAAAATAAAACGCACCTATAAAGGCGGCAAAGAATACCCACTTCCCGATATTATAAAAATCGCTTTATCTTCTGGCGATAAGGTTGTCGCCTATGAGATTGATAGATCTGAATGGAAAGGTGTGAATACCTTAGAACAATTAAAAGAAGCTGAATTTAGCTTGTACAGAGAAGGTCAATAAAAATTATCTTTAATATAATGTCATTCCGAGCCCATTCGACTGCGCTCAGGGCAGGCTCGAGTCGAGGAATCTCTATTAAAGGAGATTTCTCCATTACGCTAACGCTCCAGTCGAAATGACAAATATGTATAAATTCT
>DAOVQR010000050.1 GCA_030628575.1 bacterium | reverse complement strand
GTTTTTCAATGACAATATATTCTTTGATGAAGTTCGCTGATTTTATTATTATTTTTTTGGTGTTTTTAACTTTTTGAATTTTTTTTGATAATTTTAAATAATTTCCATTTGAAAAAGGAGTTTGCCATTGAATATGTCTGACGTTATTCAGAAATAATAATGTCTTTAAATCTATTTTTTTTAATTTCTCAGAAATGAGTTTGAAACATTCTTCTGATGAACGTTTATCATTATTAAATGGTAACCTAATCAAAGTTTTGTTCACGACGTCTAAGTAGAATTGATTATTACTGCCAATAATTGATGGAACTACGAAATCTACAATTTTAATCCTGTATTTACCAGAAAAAATACAAGGAGTTTTGGTAACAGCAAAAACTGATTTAAACCCCAATCCAAATTTACCTATTTTATTCAAGTCATCTTTTTTTTTGGAATTGGTATTTGCAATTCCTGTAACCCCATCCACATCTTTTAAATTAAAATCATTTCCATTATGATAAACATCCAATCTATCTTTAAAAAGTTCAAATCTAACTTCTTTAGCTCCTGCGTCTTCTGCATTTTGTAATATTTCATAGACAAAATGTGATGGGTCATTATACGATCCCACCAAAAGATCATCAAAATTAAAGTTATTGTCTTTTGAAGACTGAACCCAACTTTTTCGTTTTTTTATTAATTTTTCTAGTTCTTTGTTTTCCATATTTTTACTTAATTAATTCATTAACACTATATTTAATGCATTAGCAATTTTTTTAACTGTTTTTATTCTTGAATCAGAAGTTATTCCTAATTCAATTTTAGTTAGAATATATAAAATAATTCCAGCTAATTTTAAAAATTTATCTTGAAAAAACCCGAGTTCTTTGTTTTTTATTTTTTGAGAGATAATATTTTAATTGATTTTTTATGTATCTATTTCCCGAACCGCCTTTCAGAAATTTTTCACGAGATAAAGCATCTTTTTTATCTATATACCCTTCATAATAAATCAAATTCCATGGTTGTTTATTTTTGGTACTTTTAACTTTACTTTGATTATGATCAATCAATCTGTCCGAAGGGCTTCTTTCAGTAAAACCTACATATTTACTTCCATCTTTTTGACTTTGTAGGACGTAAGTGTGAAACATTATTCTCCGATGAATATAATCCCGAAAAATTTCTTTCTGAAAAATGGATTTCATCCAATTATTTCAGAGGCGTCATCTCGGGACACTTCCCGTAAAACAACTTTCTTAAAAACCTATTTCATAGTGTTATTTAAGAAGCGTTATCACGGGACACTCAAAATTACTTTTGAAAATTGGCGCGCCACGAGATTGTGCTTATGAAATATTAGAACGAAGTTCAATTTTCAGAAAGCAATTTTTCGTGGTGGAGCTGAGGGGAGTTGCACCCCTGTCCAAACATTTTGATATTTAATCCTTTGTGAAAGTATTCGCATAAATGCGAGCGTCTTGGTTTGTCTTGGGAACGGTTACTAAGACAATCTGGCCGAACCGCAATCTGATTTATAGCGCCCAGTATTATCAGTCAGATTCCAATAAAGTGGACGGCTTTAGAATTTAAGCTAAAGCTAATGAAGGAGTTAGAGACGCAAAAGCGTTCTTTACCTTCTGTACTAAGTTTGCACTTAGAAAGTGTAAAATTTATTTACGAGATTTTTACAATCTCGACTTTCAGATTAAATACTTAAATGCCTGTCGAAGCTAATACAGCCCCACACAATTTCTTACTGTCAAATCGACTGCGTCGTATTATGACAGTGCGTCATATGCGGGACACTGCCCCTACATATGATATCGAAAATAATATATCATATTTTACACCTTTTGTCAATTGTGTATAATATCGTGTATAATATCATTATGACCATAATTTATGTGGTAGTTTTTATTTTATCTATATCAATATTAATCTGTGGAATTTCTCAATTAATTTCTGTTATTTTTGGTGCTCCATATTTTAGAACTTCAGATGAAGTTGCAAAAAAAGCAATAAAAATGGTAGATATAAAATCAGGAGAGAATTTTTACGATCTTGGTTGTGGTTCAGGTAGAATTTTAAAACAAGTAGCAGATAATTATAATGCTAATGTTTATGGGATAGAAATATCTCCATTGCAATTTTTAAAAGCGAAAATTTTAACTATTGATAATAAAAATATTCATATTTATCACAAAAATGTGAAAATAGTTAATCTTAAAGATGCCGATGTAATTTTTTGCTATCTGCAAACATCAATAATGAGACAATTAGAAAAAAAATTCAAGCGAGAATTAAAAAAAGGAGCCCGCGTAATATCACACAGTTTTCCTTTGCCAAATATTAAACCAGTCAAAACCAAAAAAATTGGCAAGCATACGCTTTATTTGTATAAGTTTTAATCAATTTATAGTTTTTAGTTTAAAGTTTATATTAAGTTTTTATTTAAAAAATTTCTAAATTATAAATTTATTAAAAACTACAAATTATAAATTAAAAACTTTTTAGATTTCTCCTCATCTGCCTATCTGCATCTTTTTTCTTAATTTGTTCTCGTTTATCGTGTAATTTTTTACCACGTCCAACTGCGATTTCTACTTTGGCTTTGCCGTGCTTGAGATAGATTTTTGTGGGGATTAAAGTTAATTTTTTTTCTTGCGTTTTTCCGATTAGTCGGTTAATTTCTTTTTTATGAACCAGTAATTTCCGCGTTCGTGAATTGTCAGTATTGTCTTGTGTTGCAATATGTAAGTTGATTATAAATAACTCTAAATTATTTTTAGATTTTGAATTTTGCATTATTCTAGCATGACTTCCTTTAAGATTTACCCGTCCCGATCGAATTGCTTTTATTTCTGATCCTTTTAATTCAATTCCCGCTTCCAGTTTTTCCAGAATCTCGTAATCATGATAAGCTTTTTTGTTTGTAGATATAATTTTCATAGTAATGATTCCAATGATACGAATATTAATTACCAATGCTCCAAATAAGATATTCGAATGCGCTCGTTCGTAGTGTTCTGCTTGGATACTATTCGTGTCATTCGCATACATTTGTAGATTAGAATTGTATTTATATTCTAACAATATTTTGACACACTGGCAAAGTAATGGTAATTTTAATTATAGAAATATGCTAGGAAAATTGTAATGAAAATTCAGCGAGGTAAATTAATCGTAATTGAGGGAGTTGATGGGTCTGGGAAAACAACACAGACAGATTTTTTAATTACTCGACTTAAAAATATCAACAAACAGGTTCAAACCATTAAATATCCGCGGCATGGTAAACCATTCTTCGGCATTATGGTTGATGAATATTTATCAAATAAGTTTGGACCCGCCGATAAACTTGATCCTTATTTGGCTTCATTAATTTATGCTTGTGATAGATGGGAAACCAAACAGCAACTACAAAGTTGGTTATCTGTTGGGAATTGGATTGTGCCGGATAGATATATGACTTCCAATCTTGGCCATCAGTTGGGTAAGCTAAATTCTAAAGAAGAAAAAGATAAATTTATAAAATGGGAAGAAAATTTAGAGTATAAAACTTTCGGTATTCCAAAACCCGATTTGGTAATTTATTTAGATATGCCTTTAAAATTTATAAAAAAGCTGCTAAAAAAAAGAAATGAAAAAAAAGACGGGCATGAAGCAAATATAGAACATTTAAAAAGTGCGCAACAAGCTTACAGATATTGCCTTAAGAAATTTCCTAATTGGGTGGAAGTTAATTGTGTTAAATATGATCAATTATTATCGCCCGAAGAAATTCATAAAATGATCTGGGCTCGTATCAGGAGGACATTATGATAATTGGTATAGTCAGTCATTATGCAGGAGGAAAGGATACTGTATCAGAATATTTAAAGAAAGAAAAGGAATTTATTTATTATTCCCTTTCAGATATTATAAGAGATGAATTGAAAAAGAGAGGAATGTCTGAGAATAGAGATAATTTAATTAATGTTGGAAATGATTTGAGAAAGAAATTTGGAAATAAAATATTAGCAAAGAGATCTTTTGATAAAATTAAAAAAACAAATAAAAATGTTGTTCTTGGCAGTATTAGAAATCCGAGCGAGGTAAAATTTTTAAAAAAACAAAAAAATTTCTTTTTAGTAAAAATTGATTGTCCAATAGAAATCAGATACGAGAGATTAAAAGAAAGAAACAGAATAGGCGACATAAAAAGTTTAGAGGAATTTATTAAAAAAGAAAAACAAGAAGAATCATCAGATCCTTCAAAACAACAAATTCATAAGGTAGTTCAAATGGCGGATTTATCAATTGATAATTCAGGGTCTTTAAATCAATTATATAAAAATATTAATAAACTAATAAAGAAATTAAGGGGAGAAAGTGAGTGTTAATGCCACAGAAAAAAAAGAACATAAACAATAATAAAAAAGCAAACAAAAAAGAGAAATACACGCGTCCCAGTTGGGATGAGTATTTTATGGATATCGCCAAACAAGTTGCTACTCGAGCTACTTGTGATAGAAAGCATGTTGGAGCAGTTATTGTTAAAGATAAGGTAATTTTATCAACTGGATACAATGGTTCTCCGCGGGGTATGGCACATTGTGATGATATTGGACACGAAATGGTGGAAGGGCATTGTATACGAACTGTTCATGCTGAAGCAAATGCCATTGCCCAAGCTGCTAAAAACGGTGTTTCCATTGATGGGTCTACTTTGTATACCACTGCCTCACCTTGTTATGATTGTTTTAAATTGTTAATAAACGCTGGTATAAAAAGAATAGTTTATGGTGAATATTATGCAAGTCGATATGATATGTCCAAAAGAGTTCTTACATTAGCAACAAAGGCAAGAATTTGGATGAATTATTTGGGAGATGAAAATGATATTGAAGATTAAGAAGTTAGTTAAAAATGTTATATTGCCGAAATATGCTCATTCTGGAGATGCTGGATTAGATTTATATTCAATAGAAAATAAAACTTTAAAAGCAAGCACTGGTTATCTTTTTGGAATTGGATTAGCTGCGGAAATCCCAAAAGGATATTTTGGTTTTATCAAAGAAAGAAGTTCTTTTGGTAAACTAGGAGTTATTGTTGCTGGCGGTGTGATTGACTCTGGTTATCGTGGAGAAATTTTAGTATCGTTATTTAATACTGGTAAGAAATCAATAAATATCAAAATTGGTGATAAAATCGCACAACTTTTGATTATTCCAATAGCATCTGTCAAGGTAGAAGAAGTAAATCGACTATCAAAAACACAAAGGGGAATTGGTGGATTTGGATCAACAGGAAGGAAGTAATGTCCAAAAAAAGACGAATTTACAGTTTACCAAACAATTTATCGGCTGAGAAAAAAATTGTTACCTTTGCTAAATGTTCACGCAGTCCTAAACCCTTTGATGAAATTGTAAAAGAGCTGACTGAAGAGAAATCAAGAACTTTTAATAAACGTTGGGTGGTAGGTTTTGGACATCTTTCTGTTGCTGAGCATGGAGTATTATCAATTGCTTTGGAAAATATTTCCATTTTGGCCACAAAAGTAATTGAGGATAATCGTCTTGGGTCTTTTACGGAAAAATCTACCCGTTATCAGATTTTTGATAAGAATACATATTATAAACCAAAAAAAATAATGAAATCTCAATATGGTGAATTGTACAAAAAAACCGGAGATTATCTTTTTAAAATTTATAGTGAATTATATCCTATAATAAATGAACATATTAAAAAACGATTTAAAAAATCAAAAAATATGCAGGATTGGATGTACCAATCCAGATGCAAATCAAAAACTTGTGATATTATCCGTTATATTTTGCCGGTGGCAACATTGACAAATATGGGTTTTACAGTTAATGCCAGGAATTTAATTCATTGTACTGAAAAGATGTTGGCCAGCCCAATTGAAGAAATGCAAGATATTG
>DAOVQR010000118.1 GCA_030628575.1 bacterium | reverse complement strand
TTATTATAAGAAGTATTATGGGCGTGATGTTAAAAAATTTAAACAAGAAATTATAAAAACAAAATGAAGCAAAAAAAATACAAAGCAACAGTAATTGGTTGCGGTCGAATAGGGGCAGAGGTTGGAAATTATTCCAAAGAAGTTCAACCGGGGACTCACGCTGGTGTCTATCAAAACCATCCGAAGATTGAGCTGGCTGCTTTGGTAGATATTAACCCCGACAAACTAAAAGTGGCAGAGGAATATTTTCCCAATGTTCCTTTATTCAAATCAGCTAAAGAAATGCTTGAGAAGATAAATCCTGATATTGTTTCTATTGCTACTCCTCCTAATTCCCATTCTGAGTTAGTTCGACTGGCTGCTCAATTTAAAACTAAGGCCATTGTTTGTGAAAAACCAATCAGTGAATCTCTTAAAGAGGCGGTAGAGATGATTAAAATATGTCGTCAGAGTAAATCCTTATTGTTTATTAACCATCAGCGTCGGTTCGATCCTTTAATAAGGAAATGGCGGGATAAGATTAAAAGTGGTTTAATTGGCAATGTCTTGCAGGGCTCTTGCTATTACTATAATGGATTATTTAATAACGGCACCCACATTATTGATCTTTTAAGATTCTTTTTAGGAGAAGTTAGTTGGGTAAAAGGTATTTTTAATTTGAAAACTTCAGTTTTTAGGGAAGATAAAAACATTGATGCTTTAATTGGTTTTAGAAATGGTACTCGAGTCTCTATTCAATCTCTTTCCAAAAATTATGGTTTTTTTAATTTTTATTTTTACGGTACAAAAGGACTAATTTCTCTTAAAAATTTGACTTACGAAATTGAATATAAAAAATTAATAAAGAATAAATATTGTAAAGGTTATTATCAATTGTCTAAGCCAATAAAAAAAGAAGGCAAGGCAAGAAGTTTTATGAGTTCAATGGTGAAACATGTGATAGCTTGCCTTGAGAGACGAGATCAACTAGTAAGTAGAGGAGAAGATGGGTTAGCGACCCTAAAAATTCTTTTATCATTAAGAGAAAGTGCCAAGAACAATGGTAAATTGATAAAAAAGGAATGAGTAATGGTTTTCCCATGGCAGCAATCATCGGAAAACAAAAAGTTATGGAAGCAGCTTAAAATACTTTTATTAGCAGTACTTATTGGACAGAGAGAGTTGGTCCAGTCGCAGCTTTAGCAACAATTAAAAAAATGATAGATAAAAAAGTTCCTCAATATCTTGAAAAGATTGGTAGATTAATGATTAAGGGATTAAAGAAATCGGCGAGTACTAACGGATTAAAATTAGAAACTTCTGGTTTACCGGTATTATTTCATCTTTCTTTTAATTACGGAAAAGATAAACAGGCAATCCAGACATTATTCACCCAAGAAATGTTAAAAAGAGGAATTTTGGCCTCAGTTGGTGTCTATGTTTCTTATAGCTTTAAAGAAGAACATGTTAAGAGATATTTGGCCGTTGTTGATGAAGTTTTCGCTTTTCTTAAAAAGGCGATTGAGAAAAATAAGGTGTATGATTTATTAAAAGGATCCGTTGCTCACACAGGTTTTAGAAGATTAACTTAATTTATGAAAACTCAAAAAATAAATTTTCTATATCAGCATAACAACCGATATTTATGTCAATTAGAAAAGAAATTTCTTCTCAAGTTAAAGGAATGGAGAAATGTCCAAATGAAAGTGCTTAGGCAGTGTGCTCCATTAACCGATTTTCATCAAAAAAAATGGTATGCCCATTTAAAAGAAGATAAGAGTCAAGTGCTCTTTGCCATTAAAGCAAAAACAACAAAAAAATTAGATTTTATAGGTTACTGTGGTATCACAAACATTGATTTTAAGAATAGAAGGGGGGAAATTTCCTTTTTAGTTAATCCAATTCGAGTTAAGAAAAAAGAGATATATAAAAAAGATTTCTTAGCAGTATTATATATGCTTTGTAAATATGGGTTTGAGGAACTTAATCTTAATAAAATTTTTACCGAAACATTCGATTTTCGGAAAAAACACATAAAAATTCTTGAAAAGTTCGGTTTCCGTAAAGAAGGTGAATTAAGAGAGCAGTATTTCGGTGATGGAAAATGTTTTAATTCTATTATTCATTCACTATTAGCATTGGAATGGGATTTGTTAAAAAATAAGAATTATTTTCAAAAAGTTAAGTTATTAGGAAGATCCAAAAGTTAAAAATATGAGTTTAAAACTTATAAAGCTTCGTGAAGAACATTTGGAAAAAGTAAGAAAATGGAGAATGATGCCAGAAGTAACAAAATATATGTATACGGATCCTCAAATTTTTCCAGAAGATCAGTGTAAATGGTTTGAAAGAATAAACAAGGATCCAAGCCGTATTTATTGGGTGATTTCTTTTGACGATAAAGATATCGGAGTAATAAACTTATATGATTTTGATAGGCAAAATAGAAGAGTATTTTGGGCTTATTATTTAGGAGATTTTAGTTTTAGAGGTAAAGGAATTGGTAAAAATTTGGAATGTAACATTTATGATTTTTGCTTTGATATTTTAAATCTGAATAAATTATGTTGTGAAGTTTTGGCGTTTAATGAAAAGGTGATAGCTCTTCATCAGAAATTTGGGTCAAAAATTGAAGGCGTTTTCAAACAACATATTTTTAAAAATGGAAAATATTATGATGTTGTAAGAATGGCTATTCTAAAAGAAAAGTGGAATAAAATCAAACATCAATATCAATATGAGAAAATTGAGATTGAACAATAATAATTTATGATAGAAGAAATAAAAATAGGAAATAAAAAAATAGGGAAAAGACATCCAGTATTTATAGTAGCTGAAATTTCAGCAAACCATCTTCAAAAATTTGATTGTGCGATAGAACTTATAAAAGCAGCAAGAAAAGCAGGAGCAGATGCAGTTAAGTTTCAAACCTATACTCCTGATACTTTGACTATCGATTGCGACAATAAATATTTTCAGATAAAAAAAGGGACTATTTGGGATGGAAAAACACTTTATCAACTTTATAAAGAAGCTTATACACCCTGGGAATGGTTACCAAAATTAAGGAAAATTGCTGAAAAAGAAGGATTGATATTTTT
>DAOVQR010000137.1 GCA_030628575.1 bacterium | reverse complement strand
TTTCTTTTTAAACATAGAAATTGTATTAAATTACTTTGGAAATCTATTGTGATTTTGAAGGAATTCCCTATAAGTATTCAGATAATTTAACACTTTCCCAGCTAATTCTATAGATTCATAAACAGGAATAGCCCGATT
Source organism: bacterium (assembly GCA_030628575.1). Lineage (GTDB taxonomy): Bacteria > Patescibacteriota > UBA1384 > JAMDBS01 > DAOVQR01 > DAOVQR01. The sequence continues at coordinate 2,604 of DAOVQR010000137.1, read as the reverse complement.
TAAAAGGCTTAATTTAAATTTATATCTACTTTTATATTCTTTAAAACCTTCATTTATTTTTAACATAACACAGATAATGGGTTTTTTACAAACTTTTCTTATTTTTCTCATATACTTTAAGAATACTTTATTTAAATCGATTTTATCAAGCTTACCATGTTCTTCCATAACTTGTTCTTCAAAACCTCCAAACCGCTCAGGATCCTTTACAAAAATAATTGCTGAAATATTTGGGTCTTTTTCGAGTGAAACTATGGTCCGATAGTAAATATTTGGCATTATTCCCATTGCTCCAAGGTCTATTGGATTTGTCAGATTAGTATTTACATCTGGAAGAAATCTTTCTAATTTTGCAGTAGTTTTTTGAGTTAATTGAGGAATTTTAAGATTAAATTTTTCTAATATATCAACCAATTCAATACAAGAACCACCACCTATTCCGATTACGCCAAGATCACGAGTTTTAGGTAAATTTAATAATTTAAATCCGGATGCCAATGCTGCAAGTTCTTTTGAACTACTTACTAAACTACAACCAGTTTGTTTTGCAACTGCTTCAAATATTTTACTATTACCCGCTAATCCACCGGTGTGAGACATGATTGCTTTTTGTGTTGCTTCACCATAACCAACTTTCCATAATATCACAGGCTTCCTGTTTAAATTTAAATTTTTAACACTATTTAAGAATCTACGACCAATCTTTTGAGATTTAAGATTTTCAAGATACAATCCAATAATTGCTGTTTTAGGATCAGTTAAAAAATAATCTAAAAAATCTGGATAAGTTAAATCTATTGCATTCCCCAATGAAATTAATTTTGATATGAAGCAACCATAGGAAACTGCTAGATTACTAACATTTACTGAAAGACCACCTGATTGAAAAATTGCTGAGAAATTTCCCGCCTTTTTTGATTGAACAGCATTAATATAGAGGTTGCTGCTTGGATTATATACTCCCAAACAATTTGGTCCCAAGATTCTTATTTTGTATTTTTTTGCTATATCCAATACATTTTTCTCAAGATCTGAAAAGCCAACCTCTGAAAAACCCGATGAAAATATTGTAACAAATGGAACTCCTTTTCTTCCAATTTCCTCTAGTAATTTGGGACATAATCTGGCTGGAACTGCAAGGATTATGTAATCAATAGGTTCTGATTCAGGAATTTCCAAAATTGAGCCATATACTTTTATGCCAAATAATTTTTGCCCTTTTAATCGAGGATTAAATAAATAAATAGGACCTCGAAATTTATTTTTTAAGATCCTTACAAAATAACCTCCACCTGCTGGGTTTTGTGAAGCTCCTATAATTCCAACAGCTCTTGGGAAAAATAATTTCTCAAAATCTATTTTCTCTGAGAAAGACGTATTATTCATATAATATATCTGTAAACAGATGATTAAAATTTTTTGGAGAAAAAAAGATATATTTTGGATTAATTTCTAATTGTTATTGCATTTTAATCTTTTTCATCTTTTAGAATATTGAAAAAATTAGTTCTAAATAGGGAATAATAATATTTTTGCTCGAAAAAATTGCACATTCGCTCTTTGCCTTTTATATTTTCAAAAAAATTAACCTCTTTTGGATAAATTATCTCCCATAAAACTAGACCGTTAGGAGAATAAGGCTTGTAAGAAAATGATTTCATTGGATCGAATAGAGTCTTAAACTCATCAAATGTTATTTTTTTAGTTCCTAGTTCAACTAATTTTCTAATCATCTTTCGTATTTGTTGCCTTAAAAAACTCTGGCTATAAAAATCCAAAATTAGAAAATCATTTATAATTGATAATTTAATATACTCCAGATCTCTGACTGTATTTTTATCTTTATCTTTTTTAGCAAAATTAACAAAATCATGACTACCTTTTAATAGATTGCATCCCTGTTTAATCAAATCGATTTCGAATTCTGATTTTTTTATGAGATAGGATATTGGATACTCAAAAATATATTTATAATGCCGACAAATTGCATTCCGCCTTGGCTTATAATCTATTGGAACTCTTGCAACTGCCCATACCCCTATATCATTCGGGAGAGCACTATTTAATTCCTCAGGATAAAAACTTTTCTGAGTTATAAAAGAAAACACAGATCCTCTTGCAGAAACAAAACGATCTGTTCGACTTGCTGCTTCAAAACCAGATTTTCTTTCATTTTCAATGTAAGATTTATCAATTAGTGCCTTAATTAAAATACCTTCAATGGTATTTTCTTCCTTTTGACGTTGAGATCCAAGATAATGATCAGCCAAATAATACATCTTAATAAAATATCGTTGCGCTGACTTCATAGAACTCTGATTTACTAGTTAAACTATTTCTAATCTAAAATAATAGTTATTTTTTTAACCTTATCTGGCATCTCTCGTAGGTTATTAATTATTGCTAAATTAACATCTCTGATGATTTTTATAACAAAAGGATTCATAGGTATCTCTTTCCCATTAATTAATAGTTTTATTTCATCACTCATAGTTTATATAAGGTAATATTTGATTTTAAGTTTGATATCAAAATTCTTGAAAAGGTTTTTTAGTAATATAAATTTCATATTTATATTATATATAGATGTATTAGAACTTGATA
>DAOVQR010000112.1 GCA_030628575.1 bacterium | reverse complement strand
ATTTTATCCCATTAACTTAAGATTGTGTTTATTCACTCATTTTTTTATTAATTACTTGAATCTGTCTCTTTACTTTTTTGTCTTTTTTATTTTTTATATCTAACATGATTTTTTGATCAAGTATCAACTCAATAGATAGCTTTAGCGCAGAAAAATAATTTAGACATGTTTGTTCGTCTAATTCATGGATTCCTTTACTTAAAATAGCATATATACTTTTCATTTCAATAAGTTGACTAGGTAAATAGTTTTTTAATACGTTAATCTTTTCTTCTATTCTTTTTTTGAAAAAATCTTTTTTAGTAATATTAATATCTTGCTTATGCTCATCAAATGCATCGTAAATTAAATTTTCAAAAATTCTACGCAAATACACAAATGAACCGATACCTACATTGTGAGTTGCCAATTCTATCGCTCTTTTAAATTCTTTTAGTAATTCTTTAGATAAAAACTTATTATATTTTTTATCGATTTTTGCAAATTGAATATCAACCAAGGATGGTAATTGCCCAATTTTTATTATTATTTCATCATCAGAATATATAAAAAATCTTAATTTATCTTTTCCGTTTCTTTTGCAAATTAATGTTACTTTAAAATATCCGCAATAATCAGATGGAATGGAATCACTTATCGGACTTGTTTCTATTCTATACGTTGTTTCATGGTCCCTGACTGAATTATACGCATCTACATCTCCACCAAAAATGTCTTTATCGTTCAATTCATCACCTTTTATCACATCATAAAGCGGGGTTTCAAAATAAAATTTATGTTTAGATATTTTGTCTGAATTATTTTCTTTCTTCATAAAATCCTTTATTCATCTTTTTATCTTCTTCGCTAATTTTATAATCCTTGTTTTCAATTTCAGACAAATTTACATAAAGTTGGTTTTTGTTAAGGAAGTCAAAAAGAGTGCGTTTTTGTTTATCTAAAGATAATTCTCTGAACTCTTTGATATATTTTTCAAATTCTTTGGGTTTTACAATATAGTTTAAAAAACTCTTTTTTTTCATCTCTTCCCAAATTTTCAAGAGTTCTTTAGTATTTTTGGCTTTTTGAATTTTTTCAATAAACAACTCATTGTATTTCATAAGTTCACAATAAACAAAACCTCCGCCACCTTTCCAATTAACTGTTTTGGAAATTCCACCATTATCAAAATTAACTTCCTCAAGCAATTTTCCGGACTCTTTTATTTTCTTGCCAATTACCTTTTTAAGTCGTTCAATGGTCACTTTTTCTATATAATCCATTTGTTCAGTTAAAATAAATTGTCTTTTCATTTTCATTGCTACCGCACCGGCCGTTCCGCTTCCGGCAAAAAAATCTAAAACAATATCGCCCTCATTAGTAGACATTTCAATTATTCTTTTTAAAGTTTCTTCAGGCTTTGGATTATTAAAAACTTTTCCATTAAAAATATCTTTTAAATGCAAAGTTCCTCTTTCCGAATTAACCTCTTTGTCCCACCATACCGATCTAGCCATTTTTGTTTTTTCTCTATATTTTTCAACGATTTGATTACGTCCATTTTCTTTCATGGCTTTACCACAGATATTTTCATTTAGATTTTGTTTTGATTTTTCTTTGCCCCATCGCCAAACTGTTTGAATTCCCTGAGATTTGACAGGCCAAACCTCAATCCATCCTCTTGTTTTGTTGAGGGATATTTCATAAAATCCATTCCCGTCTTTATTTTCTGGATTTAAATAAAAAGGATAAAATAAATTTGGCCGATTTTTATCGTTAAATTTTACATTTCTATTTCTTAATTCACGAATTTCAAAGCCACTTTTTATATCCTTATATGGAAATTCTTTTTTTACATCTAATAAATCAAATAAAGTATAATTAGCTGTCTTGGAACATACATTGATAAACTCATGCATATTAGCAATTCCTCTATAGTCTCTTCCTCTTGGATTATTAACTACAGTTATAACTTCAATAAAATTATCCCTATCAAAAATTTCATCCATTAAAACTTTTAAATATGCTTGCTCATTGCTATCACATTGCACAAATATAACTCCATCATCTCTCAATAATTCCCTTGCCACTTCCAACCGATTTTTCATAAAAGTAAGCCAAGTGGAATGGTTGAAATTATCGTTATAACCAAATGAATCATTACCAGTATTGTATGGTGGGTCTATATAAATAAGTTTTACTTTGTTTTGAAATTGTTGTTTGAGGGAGTGGAGGGCTAAAAGGTTATTACCTTTGATGATAAGGTTTTCGCGGATAGTGCCGTTTTTGTCTCGTTTGAAAACGGGATTGCCACGCTTCGCTCGCAATGACATCTCATCGTCTTGAGTGTATCTTTTCCAATTGGTTAAAACTTTAGGGGTAAAAAGACGGTCTATTTCATCTTGGGCTAAAATTTGGTTAAAAAATATTTCTTTTCGTTTTTCATCTTCTTTAGTCATTCCGCCTTCTAAAACACAATCTTTAAAAGGCCAAACAAGTGCTACTTCTTTACGTTCGTTTAAAAATTTACCGTCAATGTTAAGCCCGATTTTATTTTGATACTTAGTATATGAGTTTGCTAAGAAGTTTTTATCTTGAATATAAGATACAAAATCATTGATATTAAAGACATAAACGTCTCTGATTTTACTAAAAAATTTATTTTTAAATTGTTTTTCTGAAAGCAAAAGTTCAACTAGTCTTTTATCTGCCTTGTAAGCTTTATCCATTACAGCAGATTTTAATAATTCACCTCCTTGATCTAAGAATCGTTTATCTTTTTTAAGAGTACTCTCTAATTTTTCGTAAAAATTTTTCATATCAATATTCCTTTTCATTTTAATATTCATAATTTCATCTTAAATTATATCACTTTATCAGGTTAAAAACAACTCAAACAATTTCAGAATGTAAGTTTCAGAATGTAGAATTGGATACAGAATTAAATTATTTATTTTTCCTTGATATATACAAAAGTTCCGATAAAAATAAATCTAGAGGGTTCGCTCATTTTTTATCTCACTTAATTTTTTAATGCTAGGATTATGTAATAATGAACGCATTTGAATTATCGCGATTTTGTTTAATTTTATAAGTTGGTTTTGTTGAGATAGTTTTTGTCTGATAAATTCAGCATTCAAACCTTCTAAATTTGCCAATACAACCAGCTGAGTTACATCTGCATAATCACGCATATTGCCTGTTTTGTTTTTATTTTTCTTCCGCCATTCTTTTGCCGTAGTACCAAACAATGCCACAATGAATTAACCCCGCCGCAAGCGGACGGGGTATCCGCTAGAATAACGTAAATTGGTGATTATTGTATAATTTTGTATATTCTTGACCTTGTTGTTTT
>DAOVQR010000009.1 GCA_030628575.1 bacterium | reverse complement strand
TGGGGTAAAACCCGTGGAGGTTCGAATCCTCTTCCGCCCACCAAATTTTTAAAGCGGCTAGTTCACGCACCAGATTATTAAATCGGTGCGGGGTGAATCTTAGGAATTAGTGGGCGAGTCCTCTTCCCTGCACCATTCGTCACGCTTTCGAATTACATTCTCAACGTTTCTCATGGCAAGCCACTTCAATCAAAGTGAATAGATTTATAAAATATGTGACGAATGTCTTGAAATAAAATAGAGATTGAAAATTGAATATTTTATGAAGGGCAATAATTATTATGAATCAAAATAATGATGAACAACTAGAGGAAGTTGAAAAGAAGCTTAGGGAAAGAGCTGATCGTGATAAAATCGGTAAAGATAAAGTAAGCGGCAAATCTGTTTTTGAATTACAACGAATTATCACTAAAAAACGTAAGAAGATAAGAACTAAAAAATATTTTCGGGCGTAATTTGAGACTTTTTCGGGTGCTTTCGGGAGATCGAAATGAATAAGATTATTGTAATAACTGGTCCAACAGCTTCTGGTAAAACGTCTTTAGCAGTTGATCTCGCCAAAATATATAATGGTGAAATTATTTGTGTTGATTCACGGACCATTTATAAAGGTTTAGATATTGGCACTGCCAAACCATATATTGATAAACCTTATAAAAACCGCAACCTACGAGGTTGCGGTGGTTTTGGCCCGGTTTATGAAATTGATGGTGTTATTCATTATGGATTGGATATTTGTGATCCGAAGGTTCGTTACTCAGTCGCAGAATTTCAACAATTGGCTTATAAAATCATCAAAGATATTATTAAGCGCGGCAAAATCCCATTTTTGATTGGTGGGACAGGATTTTATATTGATGCAATAACAAAAGGATATAAGTTTCGAGTATCGAGTAAGAGTGAGAGTAAAAAAATCAGAAAGAAAATTGAAAAATTATCAGATAAAGAAATTGAAAGTAGGATAGAAAAAGTAGATCCCGATACATTGAAAAAATACAAAAATAATAGACGTCGATTAATTCGTGCCTTAGAAGTATACGAACTCCATAAAAAACCTATTTCAAAATACCAAAAACAAAAACCACCATATGAATTTTTGTATTTGGTAATTGATTGGCCGCGCAAGGAATTATATCAGCGAATTGATAAATGGGTTGACCAGCGGATAAAAATGGGAATGATCGAAGAAATAAAAGGATTATTAAAAAAGGGTATATCTCACCAAAGGTTACAAGAACTCGGCCTTGAATATCGTTACATATCAAATTACCTCCAAAATCCATCTTTCTTAAATCTTAAATCTGAAATCTTAAATCTGAAATTCAAGATACATGCCTTTGCCCGTCGCCAACTCACCTGGTTTCGCAAGAATAAGCAAATTCATTGGCTAAAAGCCGGAAGAGATTTAAAATTAAAAGCAGAGGAATTAATCAGTGGCTTCTTAAATAAAAAATAATTCTTTGTTATAATAAATATATGCAATATTAGCTTAGGATTTGGAATTATGAATTAGGAATTTTGAATTATGAATTACGTATTAGATGAGGTAAAAAAAGAGATAGTTGATCTAATAAAAAGTGCTGGGATCAAAATTGAACCAGATATAATTTGCTATTATCACAATGGTCTTGGTGTGCCGATGTTTAAATATGCAAAAGAGCAGAAAAAAAATCCTAAAGAATTCGCCAAAAAAATTGCAGATGAATTAAATCTATCCAACACCTATTTTTCTAAAGTTATAGCCGAAAACGGCTATGTTGATTTTACTTTTGACAATAAAAAAATAAACAAAGAGATATTTGAAAACTATCAAAAATTGCAAGATAAATATGGACAGGGAGATTCTGGCAAGGGCAAAACCATCATCATAGATTATTCGGCACCAAATATTGCCAAGCCGTTTTCCATCGGACACTTACGATCGACTATCATAGGTCAGGTATTATATAATATCTATCAATCACAAGGTTATAAAGTTATAGGTGATAATCACCTCGGTGACTGGGGGACACAATTTGGCAAATTAATTACTGCCTATAAAAAATGGGGTGATAGAACAAAAATCAACGGAGATCCAATTAAAGAATTATTAAAGCTGTATGTTAAGTTTCATAAAGAAGCCGAAATTGAACCAATTTTAAATGATGAGGCAAGAGAATGGTTTAAAAAACTCGAACAGGGCAATAGTGAAGCAAAAAAAATTTGGCAGTGGATGAGAGATGTAAGTTTGCAGGAGTTTAATGTAATTTACGATATGCTTAATATTAAATTTGATGAAACTCTAGGTGAGAGTTTTTATGAAGATAAAATGGATGAAATGATTAAAATAGCTGAGGGAAAAAGGTTGGCTAAATGGGTGCCAGCGCTTGATGAAAATAGAAAACCATCAAAAGATTCACCCCGCCTAGAAACAGGTCGGGGTGAGAAAGTACTTTTAATTGATCTAAAAAAATATGGTATTAAAACCCCAGCATTACTTAGAAAATCAGATGGAACAACTCTCTATTTTACTCGCGATTTAGCGACTGCAAAATATAGAATTAAAACATGGAATCCAAATAAAATTCTTTATGTTGTTGGAGCCGAACAAAAACTTTATTTCGAACAGCTATTTAAAATTTTAGAATTATTAGGATATGATTCAAATATTTTTGAGCATATTTATTTTGGTCTTATTACTATGTCAGAGGGAAAGATGTCAACTCGTGCCGGGCGTGTTATATTTTTGGAAGATGTATTAAACGAAGCAATTTCCAGAGTAAAAGAGATACTTCACGATCGTGCAATGTCTAAAGTAGAACAAGAAAAAATTGCAAAAATTGTTGGAGTCGGAGCTGTAAAATATACGGATTTATCTCAAGACAAAAAATATAATATTAAATTTGATTGGGATAAAATTTTATCTTTAAAGGGAAATTCCGGACCATATCTTCAGTATCAATACGTGCGAATCGGCTCAATTTTGGCAAAAGGTAATTTTGATCAATCGATTGAAATAAATCCAGAATTATTAACCACAGATGAAGAAAAAAGATTGATCCAACTAGTGATGCGTTTTAATGAGATTTTAGAATATGTTATTGATAATCATCAAACTCACAACTTAGCCAATTATTTGTATGAACTAGCCACAGAATTCTCCAAATTCTACGAGAAACATCCAGTTATTAATGCCAGAAGCCATGAGCTACGAGCCACCCGTTTATATCTATGTTATATGGTTTCTCAAGTTCTAAAAAACGGACTTAATCTTTTAGGAATTGATGTGCCGGAAAAGATGTAAGAAAAACGTAAAATGTAAAGCGAAAAGTGTAAAATATTTTTGTATTATTTTTTAATTTTAAGTTGTTGATTTGAGTTTTGAAATTTAACTTTTTAGTTATATTGTAGAAATATTATTAAATTGTATAATTATCAATTATGAATAAACAATCACAAAAACAACAAAAGCCTGAGCTTTTGATGCCTGCGGGGAATCTAGAAAAACTAAAAACTGCATTTAGATATGGTGCAGATGCTTGTTATATTGGTGTACCTGATTTTTCGCTTCGCTATCGTGAAAATCAAATTAAAGAAAGCGATATTGGCAAAGCGATAAAATACGCTCGTAGATTGAATAAAAAGATTTATGTTACATTAAATATTTATTCACATAACGATCGTATAAAGAATATCATCAAGCATATTAAATATCTTAGAAAAATAAAACCAGATGCAATAATATTTTCAGATTCGGGGATCTATCGATTAATAAAAAAATACTACCCAGAAGCTGAACTTCATTTGTCTGTTCAAGCAACTGCAACCAACTATGAAACGGTAAAATTTTGGCGCGATCTTGGTGTATCAAGAGTGATATTAGCTCGAGAATTATCACTTAAAGAAATTGCTCAAATTCACAAAAAAGTGTCGGATATTGAGCTGGAAGCATTTGTACATGGCGCCATGTGTATGAGTTATTCAGGTAGATGTTTATTGTCAAATTATTTAACCGGACGTGATGCTAATTGCGGTGATTGCGCTCATACTTGCAGATGGAATTATAAAATTAAAGAATATGTGTTGGAAGAAGGGAAAAGAAGAGGTGAATATTTTCCAATTTATGAAAACCAACATGGGATGCATATTTTATCTTCTCAGGATATGTGTTTAATTGAACACTTGAAAAAAATAATTAAAGCTGGTGTAATATCACTGAAAATAGAAGGACGGGCAAAAAATGTCAGTTATGTGGCAACTATAGCTCGTGCTTATCGTAAGGCGATTGATGATATATTTAACGGTCGTAGATTTGATAAAGAACTTCTAAAAGAAGTAAAAACTGTTTCCAATCGAGGTTTTTGCACTGGGTTTTATTTTGATAAACCCACTTTAGAACATCATCAAACATTTGCCAACCGCAGCGAGGGAACTCATAATTTTATCGGAATTGTAAGAAAATTTGATAAGAAAAAAATGTTGGTGACTGTAGAAGTAAAAGGACAGATAAAATTAAATGATGAAATAGAAATTTTAACACCGAATAAAATCATCAAACAAAAAATAAACAAACTATATAATATCGGATTAAAACCAATCAAAATTTATCACCCCGGTCTTAAAAACCCAGCAATTATTAAAGTAAATCCACTAACTAACGGAATTAAAGTCGGAGATATTCTACGAGAAAGAATCATTTTAAATTAATAATACTATCAATATTAAAAACTACATTTTTATTGATTTTTAAGTTATAATAAAACTATGTTAGCAAAAGTAAATTCAATGGCAGTGGTGGGATTGGATTCTTATCCAGTAGAGGTGGAAGTGGATATTGGGCAAGGTTTGCCTGCTCTTAATATTGTAGGTTTGCCAGATAAAGCCGTGGAAGAATCCAAAGAACGTGTTAGAAGTGCAATTAAAAATTCCGGCGCCCAATTTCCCATTAATCGCATCACCATAAATTTAGCCCCGGCAGATCTCAAAAAAGAAGGTCCGGCTTATGATTTACCAATAGCGGTAGGAATTTTATTTGCTGACAAACAGATTAATCTCGAGCTTCCAGCTTTTGACAAAAAGAATCAAGTCAACAAATGTCATTCTGATGATAAGAGCATTTTTGTCGGTGAACTGGCTTTAAATGGCAAATTAAGACACACCAAAGGAATTTTACCAATTGTTATGAGTGCGGTATCAAAAGGAATCGAAAGAATTTATTTGCCCGAAATCAATGCTCAAGAGGCATCATTAATTGAAAATATCGAAATCATACCAGTTAAAACTTTAAAAGATTTAATTTTTCATTTTAGACAAGAAAAAATAATTAAATCTTATCAAAGAAACGATAGTGATTTTACTGATCAAATTAATGATGATTTTGAATATGATTTTGCCTATATTAAAGGTCAAGAGCAAGCAAAAAGAGCGCTTGAAATTGCCGCAGCTGGAGCCCATAATGTATTACTTTCTGGTCCGCCGGGATCCGGCAAAACAATGTTGGCAAAATCATTGCCATCAATTTTACCAAATTTAACAAAAGATGAAATTTTAGAAGCTACTAAAATCTATTCAATTGCCGGAGTATTGCCAACTGAGACACCTTTAATATTATCACGACCGTTCAGAAGTCCACACCATACTGCTAGTCATATCGCTTTAGTTGGTGGTGGTGCCTGGCCAAAGCCAGGTGAAATATCACTCGCACATCGCGGAGTATTATTTTTGGATGAATTTGCCGAATTTCCTCGATCAGTTTTGGAGTCACTCCGACAACCTCTTGAAGATGGGATTGTGACAGTTTCCCGAGCTCAAGGATCTTTGACTTTTCCGGCTAAATTTATGTTGATTGCCGCCCAGAATCCTTGTCCTTGCGGATATTTAACCGATCCGGTCAAGCAGTGTATTTGCACTCCTTCACAAATTTTACGCTATCAAAAAAAGGTTTCAGGTCCATTATTGGATAGAATTGATCTTCATATTGAAGTTCCACGGATTAAATATGAAAAATTAGCCAAAGAAGAAATAGCTGAAGTATCTAAAAAAGTACGCGAACGAGTTAATAAAGCCAGAGATGTCCAACGAAAAAGATTTAAGTTAGATATTGATAATATTAAAAAAAGACATCTAAATACAAATTCGGAAATGAGAGCCCAAGATATAAAAAGATTTTGTGAAATTGATCGGGATGGAAAAGATATTTTGAAACAAGCAGTAAATCAGCTTAATTTATCGGCCCGTGCCTATCATCGAATTTTAAAATTAGCTCGGACAATTGCCGACTTGGAATCATCAGAAAATATCTTACCTGCTCATATTGCCGAAGCATTACAATACAGACCGAAAGAGAAAAGATATTAAATTTGATATAAATTTGATATAATAATATTGTAAGGATATTTTATCATAAAGTGATGAAAGTTTATCGAATTTATAAATTTGAACAAGGAGGAAAATTATGACCAACTTCGAAGAAGTTAATCAATCCCAAAAGAAAAAAGGAACCAATCCCTGGATTATTATAATTGCAGTTATTGGAGGATTAATTCTGCTTTATGTAATTGGCGCTTGGTTGATGCAAGGACTTGGTGGCTCATCAACAGCTTTTGCACCTTCCTCGGCTGAACTTTCCAGTTCGAAATCATCTAGTTTAAAAACCACAGAAGTTTCTTCTGAATTATCCACAGAATCAACATCAAGTGATGATAACAGTGAAAACACTGAAAGGTTGATAATTAAAGATGCCAAATTGTCAATAGTGGTATCTGATGTAGAAGATAGTGCAAAAAAAATCTCTCAATACGCCGAAAATCAAGATGGTTATGTAGCTAGTTCTGAAATTAATAATCCTTTAGATCAACCACGTTCTTATATAACTATTAGAGTTCCAACTAATGTTTTAGATGAATCTCTAGATTATATTAAAAATTTGGCAGATAAAATTGTCTTGGAAAATATCTCAGCTGAAGATATTACTGATCAATATACTGATTTAAAATCAAAACTTGAAAATTATGAAGTAAGTGAAAAACAATTACAAGAAATTATGAAACAAGCTCAAAATGTGAAAGAAGTTTTAACGATTCAAAAAGAGTTGACTAATGTCAGGGAAAAAATTGAGTTAATCAAAGGTAAAATGCAATATTTAGGACAGAATGTTGAAATGACAAAAATTTCAGTTACTTTAGCTTTAGATGAATCATCATTACCAGTTGTTTCAGAAAAATGGCGTCCGTGGAGCCAAATTAAGTTAGCTTTCCGGGCACTTTTGTCAGTCTTAAGATGGTTAAGTTATGTGATTATCTGGATCGTTATCTTTGGAATTATTTGGTTGCCAATCTGGTTAATAATTAAATGGCGTAAAAAGATCAAAAGTCAAAACAAAAATACAAATTAAAGAATTTATATATCTTTAATTTCTCAACAAGTATATTAATTAATATGTGCGAGTTCTGTTAATTTGTTGGTAATATCGGCAATAATTAAGGTTTGAGAATTAAGTAGTACTACAACTGCGAATAATACAATTACCAATCCAACAGAAAAAGCTATTTTTCCAAGATCTGATTTAAAATATTTCATTTCAGTTTTATCAGTAGTTGGGGTTTCATCAATTTTATTATCATTTGAAACTTGATTGCTCCCCCTTTTTTGTATAACGGGTTGATCTTTTTGTATTGGGACTTCTTCAATTGTTATTGAGTCAGAAGTTTCATCTTTATGATTTAAATTTTGCAAAATTTGGGCTTTAAAATGTTTTTTAAATTTCTTTTTCTTTTTTTTCTTGCTCATAATCACCTCGCTAATCAATCACTAATTTTATCTCTAATAATCACGAATATTTTTGGCTTGTCACCCGAAGCATTAGCGTAGGGTGGAGGCCACGGTCGGAATCGAACCGACGTGTAGGGGTTTTGCAAACCCCTGCCTTACCACTTGGCTACGTGGCCGTGGAGCGGGCGACCAGATTTGAACTGGCGACCTTCTCCTTGGCAAGGAGACGTTCTACCGCTGAACTACGCCCGCAAAATATAAACTTAACTCTAAAATATAATAACATCTTGATTAATTTTAATCAATACACTATAATAAATGCTGTTATGCATACAACATTAAATATTATACAAATAGTATTATCAATTTTACTGGTAATCTCGGTTTTACTGCAACATCGAGGTACGGGTTTAGGTGGAGCTTTTGGTGGCGAAGGCAATGTTTATCGTTCTAAAAGAGGGTTGGAAAAAGCTTTATATATTGTAACAATTGTGTTGGCAATTTTATTTGTTGCCGCAACGGTTATAAACATATATTTCTAAATTAAAGAAAAGGTAACTATTAATAAAGTTAAAGTTGCTCTTATTGATATCTACGAATTCTTATTTAAGTTAATTAAAACAGTTGTCAAATACACAAGACAGTTCTTTATATATCTCAAAAAATTAATTAGTGGTATCGGTTCTATATTTCCCAGATGGGAAAGAATCATTTTAGTAATTTTTCTGTTGGCAATAATTATTTGTTCTTCGATTTTGGGATATAAAAAATATCTTGATTCAACACAAATTGTTCCAGATACAGGCGGAGAATATAGAGAAGGTATAATTGCAGATTCAATTTCTGATGTTCAATTGACAGTTAAAAAACTAACAAAAATTGGATTAGTCCGTTTTGATGAAAATGGAGAAATAAAACCAAATTTGGCCGAGAAATGGGAGATTTCAGAAGACAAAAAATCCTATACTTTTTATTTAATCAATGATATCAAATCAGAGGAATTAGTAGAAATTATCCGTCAGGATAAACCCAGCTGGTCAGATATTGATATAGAATCACCAGAAGAAAAAATTATCAAATTTAATCTTAAGCAGCCATTTGCACCGCTTTTGGCAAATTTAAGCGAACCACTTTTACCATATGGTCCCTATAAAATCGATAAAGAAACAAAATCAGAAATTACACTAGTTCCGCGGGAAAACTATATTTATAAAGAACCATATTTACAGAAAATAATTTTAAAATTGTATCCAGATTATAATAATCTTCTTAAGGCACTTAAAGGTAAACAACTTGATGGAGTATCGTATATTGAAACTGAGGATGATTTGTCTAAAAACTTTAATTATTATCAGATGCAATTACCGAGATATTTAATTTTGTTTTTTAATTTAAATAGTCCCGTTTGGGAAAAGAAGAGCATCCGTCAGCATCTTGCTAAATCTGAGCCGACAGGAGAAAATTTAACCGCTACACTAGTTACCAGTACAAAGCAAATTAATATAGAAAAAGCAGAAGAAATTAAGAATAAATGGCAAGAATTTGGGGTAAATTTAGAGATCAGATATTATGAACCTAGCGAACTTCAATTAGAAATTATTCCCAATCGCCAGTATGATCTATTGCTTTATGGTTTAGATTATGGTTATGATCCGGACCCATATCCTTTTTGGCATTCATCTCAGGTCACAGATAAAGGTTTGAATTTATCTAACTTTTCTGATGTAGATGCTGATAAATTATTGGAACAGGCGAGGATGACTATAGATAGCGAAGAAAGAAATAAAAAATATGAATCTTTCTGGAAGATTTTTGATGAAGAAGCACCGGCGATTATTTTGCAGCATGAAATATGGAATTATGCTATTTCCAAAAAAGTTAAAGGCACCATAACTGATATAAAAGCATTTTCTCCAGCAGACAGATTTTTTGCTATTAATGAATGGTATATCAAAGAGAAAAGAATAAAAATAAATTTTTAATTATCAATATCTCTTTGATTTTTAAACTATATTTTTTTCCTTCAATTCTTTGAATCTGAATAAATTTTGCCTTTTTGTAGATTTTTTGCAAAGCGACTATTTCATTGGGATTGTCATTGATAAATACCATGTTCTCATTATCAGGGATTTCTTTTACAAAATCAGTTTTATTTTTGTCAGTATAATAAATTTTATTAAAATATTTTTTTATCTTGGAATTATCAATCTTCATTTTTTGAAATTCTGGATTGCCGAAAGTTAATAAGATTAGCTTGTAGCTTGTAGCTTGTAGCTTTTTAAGAGAAAGTAAAACGTCAGAATATAAATATTTTATACATTTATCAATAACTTTATCGTATTCTTTTTTCAAATCTTGATAATTATTGTTAGTCAATCTGGCTAGATGCTTAAGATGTTTTATAGGTAGATAATCTGCTTCCTTGCCTCCACGATAGCGGATTTTATTATATGTTTTAGTATAAAGTTTTTCATCAATATCAAAACAAGCCAGACAACTGACTAAATCTTTACGGAATTTTTTGGCATCAAATAATGTATAATCAAAATCCAAAATTATAGTTTTTTTATTCATACTAATAAATAATATATCAAATATAAAGCTACTAATAAAGCTTACCTTGAAAATCATTAAATATTTAGGTATAATAATTCAAGACCACGCTGGCCGCGATGCTGGAATTGGTAGACAGGCTGGCTTGAGGGGCCAGTGTCCTTCGGGACGTGAGAGTTCAAATCTCTCTCGCGGCACCAATAATATAAACATGCCAAGGTAGCTCAGTGGTAGAGCACATGACTGAAAATCATGGTGTCGGGAGTTCGATTCTCCCCCTTGGCACCACTTCCGAAATTTTTCGAATTTCATTCTCAGATTTCGTTCAGTGTAAACTTATCTTGTTTTAAATGAAATAAAAGGGCGGTTAGCTCAGCTGGTAGAGCATCTCGTTTACACCGAGAGGGTCACAGGTTCGAGTCCTGTACCGCCCACCATTTGTCACGTCATGGAGCATAGCTCTCAACGTTTCTCATGGCAAGCCATTCTATAGGTATCACATTCTAAAATCATACTTCCACTGTCATTCTGAACTTGCGGTGCCCCGTAGTGAAACTTGTTTCTACTACTGGGGATTCGGAATCTCGAGATCCTGAACTAAATTCAGTCCTGTTATATTATGTCAAGCCCTACTCTTTAACAACATAAGGTGTTT
>DAOVQR010000076.1 GCA_030628575.1 bacterium | reverse complement strand
ATACAAACAGATAGTTTTCATGAGTTATTTGATTTTTTTAAAAATGATATGTCAGAAGAACAAAAGAAAAATAATATGAGATGGATGGAAAAAATTTGGACAAAATATAAAGGAAATAAGGCAATTATGGGAGATTTGGGAAGCTTATTAAAAACATTATCATTTATAGAAATAAATAGAAAAAACTTTTTGGATAATCGTTTGGATTATAGTCAATTTATAAAATCGGAATCTATGGGGCAAAATATTGGACGATTTGCAAAACAACTTAGTAAAGAAGGAATGGATCAAACTGATATTAATAAATTTGTTAATACGGATAATTTAGAAATACTTTTTGAATATCGCTCAATAATTGATCCTAATTATTATGATATGATTATTAGAAAAATAACAGGGAAAATTCCAGTTAAGGATATCAATGAAGAATTAATGAAATTTGTAGATGAAAGTCAATATATAATAACAGATAAACAAGCTAAGGAGATATTAAAAAAATATGAATTATTTCATGGGGGTTTAAAAAACAGTAATTTAATGCCAGTAAATCCAAAGACGAACCAAGCATTAGATATACTAAGAAGGATTACCAACGGAGAATCAACAGGAGATATTAAACCATTGAATTATTATTGATAATATATGATATATTAAAATCAGCAGGGATTGATAAAAAATTAAGAGCAGAGGATTTGAGCTTGGAGCAGTGGATCAATTTATATACAATTATTCAAGAAAAAATAACTTAAAATTAACCTAATTTCTAATTGACTTAATTAACCTAAAAAATGTCTAATTCCCAATTACCAATTTTCAAATCTTGAATTTAGACATTTAGACATTGTAGATTATAAATGTTGAATTTGATAAAAAATTTACTTAATCAGATAAAATTATGAAAGAGCAAAATCAATCTAAAAAAGAAATAAAGATTCCCAAGGAAGCCAAGGAAATTAGCAAGGGTTTGGAAAAAGTTGGTAGAAAAACTATCAAGACCAGTCAAGATGTTGGTAGTTTTGTATCTGGAGTTGAAAAAGAAGGTATAGGAAAAACTAGCGAGAAATTAGGTAAAGATATTTATCAGACAGGAAAAGCTGGGGTGGAAACTGGTGTTGCAATGGGAAAAGGAGTAACTTCAATTGTTACATATCCAATCAAAAAACGCCGCAGCATTTGGGACTTTTTTTGGAAACGAAGAAAGGGAATTATTACTGGGGCGGCTGATAATGATCCAGCGGGAATTGTAACTTATACTCAAACAGGGGCAATTGCCGGATATAATCTCTTGTGGCTGGTGCCATTGGCTTGGCCCATGTTGGTTGTTACTGAGGAAATGTCAGCCAGGGTGGGAATGGTGACCAAAAAAGGACTTAATAAAAATATTGTTGAACATTTTGGAATTGGCTGGGCATGGCTGGCAACAATCATTGTCTTTGTCTGCAATACTTTTACCATTGGCGCCAACATTGCCGCTATGTCAGATGTGGCAGCAATTTTAACTCATTTACACTCATTCATATTTGTAATTCTTTTTGGCAGTTTATTTGCTTATATTCTACTCAAGCAGGGTTATGCAAGAGTCAGTCGGTATTTATTTTTAATCACTCCAATATTTTTGCTTTATATTATCTCAGCATTGATGTTAGATGTGCCTTGGGGGCAAGCCCTGCGAGATACTTTTATACCGGTATTTGAAGCAGGAAATGCCAATTTTTTTATGATTGCTGTAGCGTTTTTAGGAACTACAATTTCTCCATTTTTGATTTTTTGGCAGGCGTCGCAAGAAATTGAAAGTCATTCTGATAAAAAGGATATTAAGTATGAAGGAAAAGCAGTAATGTTAGGAATGTTCTTTACTCAGCTGATAGCTTTTTTTATTGTGATTACTGGAGCTGCGGCTTTTGCTGGTAGAAATGAATTATTGACCAATGCTAAAGATGTAGCTATGGCGCTGGAACCATTTGGCAAAGCGTCAATAGTATTATTCAGCGCCGGAATTTTGGGTTCGGGATTTATTGCCATTCCAGTTCTAGCTGCTACCACTGGTTACACTTTTACCGAAGTTACTGGTCAGGAAGCAGGTTTGAATAAAGGATTTAAACGAGCAAAACCATTTTATTTAGTAATTTTGATCTCAATTATTATTGGCGTAATTATATCTTTAACTCGCTTTAATCCGATTTTAATTTTAGTTTATTCTCAGGTCTTAAACGGAATTTTAACTCCAATTCTTATCATCTTTTTGCTTTTGATTTGCAATAATAAAAAGATTATGGGTAAATATTCTAATGGATGGTTAGTTAATATTATTGGAATTTTCACCGTACTAATTATGACTGCTTTTTCAGTGGTGATGTTTTGGAATCTCTAGGGGAAAGTGTAGAAGGGGTAGAAGGTTGTAGAAGGGGCTAGAATGTAGTATGGTAGGAGGTGTAGTGAGTGTAGAAAAAGTAGGATGGAGAAGGTAGTAGAAGGTGTAGAAAGAGCAACCTTCATACATTCTATACGCTCTATCACCTCCTATACTCTCTTGCTACACCCTCTATACTTTCCACACCCTTTACACCTGTCAAAAGGAGACATTATGTCGACGCTTTATGTTGTGGCGACGCCAATTGGGAATTTGGAGGATATTACTATTCGGGCTCTTAATACATTAAGAGATGTTGATTTAATTGCTTGTGAAGATACCCGACGAACTAGGATTTTGTTGGATAGATATGAAATTTCAACCTCGATGATTTCTTATCATCAGCATTCGAAAATCGTTAAAGTTGTTGAAATTGTTGAAATGTTGAAATCGGGGGAAAATATAGCATTGGTAACTGATGCGGGAACACCAGGAATAAATGATCCGGGTGGAGTTTTGGTATCAGAAGCGGTGAAAAATGACATCAAAGTTGTGCCAATTCCAGGTTCATCAGCTCTAACTACATTATTATCAGTTTCAGGAATTAAATCAGATAGATTCTTATTTTTAGGATTTCTGCCCAAGAAAAAAGGTCGACAAACCATGATGCGTAATCTAATGAAAATAAGTAATATGAATTTATACGATGCCATAGTAATCTATGAATCACCATACCGATTGCTTAGAACTTTGCAGGATTTGCAATTGGCTGTGGGAAATAATCAAATAATTATTGGCAGGGAATTGACTAAAAAATTTGAAGAAATATTCCGCGGAAATATTTCGCAGGCAATACAATATTTTGATAAAAATCAAGCGCGCGGAGAATTTGTTATATGTATCAAGCAGAAATTATAGTTAGTGGTCTTGTCCAAGGCGTAAATTATCGGTATAATACAAGAGAAACAGCACAAAAGATTGGATTAGTTGGCTGGGTGAAAAATATGCCAGACGAAACTGTTAAAATTATCGCTCAAGGTGAGAAAGAAAAAATTGATAAACTCTTGGTTTGGTGTCGCGAGGGATCTGAAATTGCCAAGGTTGAAGATGTGAAAGTTAATTGGTCAGAATTAGGAGAGGATACAGAGATTTATCAAGAGTTTGAAATTGAGTATTAGTATTAACCGACGAATATTATGTAAATATAATTATCAGTTTGTCATCTCGAGTGAGTTAAGCGAATCGAGAGATCTCTATGAATAAAAATAAATATTTTATATACATTCTGACAAATAAATTTAATACAACTTTATATATTGGAGTAACAAATAATCTAAAAAGAAGAATATATGAACACCAGAATAAATTGATCATCGGATTTACAAAAAAGTATAATTTAACTAAATTGATTTATTTTGAAGAATATAATGATATTGAACAGGCTTTGAATAGAGAAAAACAGTTAAAAAAATGGAGAAGATCAAAGAAAGACATATTAATTAATAGAATGAATCCTAAATGGAATAATTTAAGTGAAGATATTTACAAATGAGATTCCTCGACTTACTCGAGTAGAGCTCGCTCGGAATGACAAGATATATTAATCAATTAGTATATATCAATTAAGTTTGGAGTTTGTCTTGAAGAAATTTTATATAACAACACCTATTTACTACGTCAACGCCAAACCGCATATTGGTCATGCTTATACTACAATTGTGGCTGATGTTTTGGCTCGCTACTGGCGAATGAAATTAGATGATAAACGAGTTTTCTTTTTGACTGGGACAGATGAACATGGAGCAAAAATTGCCCAAGCAGCCGGAATGGTTAATAAATCACCGAAGAAATTTTGTAATGAATTAGTACCAAAATTCAAAGATGCTTGGAAAAATTTGGATATTGATTATGATTATTTTATTCGGACAACTAATTCAAAACACGTAAAAGTTGTTGATAAAATCCTAAATAAAATTTATGAAAAAGGTGATATTTATAAAGATACATATTCTGGATATTATTGTATTGGATGTGAAAAATATTTAACAAAAATGGAGCTTGTTAATGGAAGATGTCAGCTTCATCCCAACAAAAAGCCAGTTAAACAAAAAGAAGAAAATTATTTTTTTAAGCTTTCAAAATATCAGAATAAACTATTGCGAGCTCTTGATAAAGGGGAATATCAAATTTTACCGAAATCTCGTCATAATGAAATTTATTCCAAAATTAAAAAAGGTCTGGATGATATTTCTTTGT
>DAOVQR010000116.1 GCA_030628575.1 bacterium | reverse complement strand
TTAATGATATTGAAGATATTATACGTAAAGAATTTACACTAAAATATGCACCGGATGAGCAGAATCAAACAATGATTGATCAAATATTGGAATGTGATTCTGTAAGCCTTCATATAAGACGAGGAGATTTTGCTTTTCGTCAAAGTTCAATTAACTTACACGGGGTATGCTCAATGGGCTACTATCATAATGCAATAGAAAAGTTAATGGAAGAAATTGATAATCCTCATATATATATTTTCTCTGATGATACGCAGTGGACACAAAAAAATATGAATTTATCATTTCCAACAACTTATGTAACTATTAATGGCGCTGACAAAGACTATGAAGATTTAAGATTAATGAGTCTATGCAAACATAATATTATTGCTAACAGCACATTTAGCTGGTGGGGAGCATGGTTAAATACAAATCCTGATAAGGTCGTTATTGCCCCTAAAATATGGTTTAGAGATCCTGTCGAAAATGCAAAAATTAATTTTGAAGATCTTTGTCCAAAGGAATGGATGATGATATAAAAATATTATTTGTTTGATAAAAAATCATGAAATTATACTAAGTTAGAAAGTTTCATTGAAAAGATTATGGAAAATGGAAAAATTTTAGTTGTCGGGTATCCAAAAAGTGGAAATACTTGGTTAACTCGTTTGGTTGCTGAATTAATTGGGGCTCCTGTTAAGGGATTTTTTAATGATCCTCAAAATAATGAAATGGCAATAGAAGGATGGGAACGCGAATCAAATTTCTCCATATATAAAGGTCACCAGCAATATAAACAAATTCAAGGAAAAATAAGAAATCAGAATATAATATACATAGTAAGAGATGTCCGAAGTGTGGCCATTTCAGGTGCTAATTATTTTGAATTTTTACCTCAAAGTTGTTTAGTTAACATGATTTGCAAAATACCAAAGTTTCGTAAGTATTTAAAAAAATATATTTTTGCAAATGAGCGAATTAAGATTAGAAATATGATTCAAATATTGGATAAAGGAGCAAAATCTACAGCTTGGAGAAAAGTACCATGGGATAAACATGTTTTGGGCTATTATTATCAAGGTGTCTTGATAGTAAGATATGAGGATTTGCTCACAAGGCCTCAATTCGAATGCAAAAGAATATTATCGAAATTCGGGATTATGAGAAACGAGGTTGCAATTAATAAAGCAATACAAAATCAGAGTCTTGAAGTTGTGAAAAAGAAATTCAAAAATGATGGTGATATAGTAAAAGCGAATTTTTTAAGAGGGGCAAGAAACGATGAATGGAAAAGAGTGTTAACAAGATATCAAAAGGATTTTTTGGGAAGAAGATTTAGCGATACTTTAAAAATTATTGGGTATGATGACCAATAATTTATTCAATTTAATCAAAAGAATTCCTCGATGCTACACATCGGGGTTAAATAAAAATTCCTTTTGATACCTCGCAGCTCTGCTGCGGGGTAGTTCATTGATAAAATGCAGATATTCAGAAGGGGATATCTCGAACAATGAAAAATAACATACTAAAAAGATTAATAAAAGTATACCTCAAGAAAAAATACCAACCGCATATTACTCCAGCATATATTCATATTCCTAAAACTGGTGGCACTTATTTAGGTCAGCTTGATAGCGGTGCTATTCCTGTATTATTTCCATTCAAATATTTGGGCCATACGTATATTATAGATGATACTTCAGGTGTGAACGTAATACATCTAAAACACGATTTTGATTTAGCAAAACATCAAGTAACAAGAAGAGAAGATATCAAGAATTGCTTTATATTCTCAACAGTTAGAAATATTTTTGACTGGTTGGTAAGTTATGCGAGTTTTGCAGCAGGGTGGAAATATAAAAATGGTAATCCGTCACATTATGACTATGAAAGTGCCAAAAATAGGATTTGAATATTTAGTTAAAACAATTGCTAATAGAGACGATCAATGGCCCGGTAGAAAACTGATTCACTGTCAAATCTTTTCATCTAAGGGTGATTTAATAGTTGATTGGCTGAATCGAAATGACACGCTTGATAGTGATTTAAATTTGCTGGCTCAAAAAT
This sequence comes from bacterium, assembly GCA_030628575.1. GTDB lineage: Bacteria > Patescibacteriota > UBA1384 > JAMDBS01 > DAOVQR01 > DAOVQR01. The sequence goes on along the minus strand of DAOVQR010000116.1, from coordinate 1,093 downwards.
TAGGACTTTATTATAAAAAGAGAAATAAACAAAAAGTTGGGAAAAGACGTGATTACCGTGCATATTTTAATGATTCACTTATTGATCTCGTTAATACGACATGAGGGCGTGAACAAAAATTGTTTGGATTTGATTTTGAAAATAATCAAATAGATTACGCCATTTTAAAAAATAATGTTGATGTGAAAACAAAAAAATTAATTAAGTATATATGGGAGAAAGATTTATTATTAAAAGATGGCATAGAGTTAAGATAGTTTATAAATTCAAAAAGTAATTTTACTGATTTATACACAAAAAAAGATAATGGATAGTGTAGTATAAATACTATGAGATCATAAAATTGAACGACGCAATCAGCGCGGAGTATTTTCTAAAACATTGAACTTCTCAAGGGGCAGTGAATAAAGCCCCAAAGTGATTTAAATAAGCATTTAAGGAGACATGAAAAGAGTTGTATTCTGATTGACAATTGTTAATTGCCTGAAAATGGAGGAAGGATTTATGGGAATAGTAAGAACAGGTCCACCTTACGATTTGATAATACGAATTAAGAATAGGGGCAATATATCATGTTTTGTTGAAAGCGGAACATTTAGAGGGGAGACTGCGAGTTGGGCAGCATCGCAATTCAAACATGTTTATACAATTGAATTGTCCGAGTCCCTTTATAAGCAAACCAGGGAAAGCTTAGAATTATTAAATAACGTAAATTTTACATTTGGTGACTCGAGAATAGTGCTAAAAGAAATTGTGCCAAATTTAAAAGGACCGGCACTATTTTGGTTAGATGGTCATTGGTCTGGCGGTGAAACGTACGGCCAAAACGATGAATGTCCTCTTCTTTCTGAGCTTGAAACCATTAACATGGCTAAAATCCAACACGTCCTTTTGATTGATGATGCACGTTTATTCCTTTGTCCACCGCCGGGTGATCACAAAACCAATCTATGGCCGACAATCACTGAGATTATTGAAAAAATTACAAGAAATCATAACTATTATATTGTAGTTGTTGAAGATGTAATAGTTGCTGTACCGCTTTGGGCCACAGATGTAGTTGCTTCATATAGTAAGCAGGTTGCAACTAAGG
>DAOVQR010000115.1 GCA_030628575.1 bacterium | reverse complement strand
TAACTAGGAATTGATGCCATAAAACGTACTACGTTTGAAGGACAACAAGCACAATCATACCACGGATTTCTTTCGTAATAACCTTTTGAAGTAAGAGGGTTAGAATAAAAGAACAAGTTTCCCTCCAAAGAGATACCAGAGATAAGCCCGTTATATAGTGTTCTTTCCAGTACATCAATATATTTGGCATCTCTATGTAATAAAAACAGACGATGATTCCAAAAAACATTACCAATTGCGGCGCATGTTTCATTATAGGCTCTTTTATTTGGTAGTTTATAACTGCAATCAAAAGCTTCACCATAAGACTTAGCTCCAATGCCACCTGTAATGTAAAGCTTTTTAGAGACAACATTTTCCCAAATACGATCAATTGCTTTAATATATTCTTTATCATTAGTAAGAGCAGCTACATCTGCCATGCCAGAATACATATATGTCGCACGAACTGCATGACCAACAGCCTCATCTTGCTCAATAACTTTCTTGTGAGTTTGATTGTATTGAAGGCGTTTTGTTCCACGCCAAATCATATAAGTTTTTGCTAATTTAAGGTAATCATTATAGCCAATCGCATCCTTAGAACCACGAGTATCAAGGAAAAATTTTGCTAGATTCAGATATTTATCGTTGCCAGTAACACGATATAAACATACTAAGCTCATCTCAATTTCCTGATGTCCAGGAGCACTTTCATTCTTACCTGGACCGAACACTACATCAATTAAATCAGCATTTTTAATAGCAACATCCAATAGAGTACGTTTACCAGTTGCTTCATAATATGCAACAGCGCTTTCATAGAGATGTCCCATATTATATAGTTCGTGACTATCAAGAGAAACTAATTCCCAGCGCTTTTTTCCTGCTAATAAATGAGGATTTTCAGAATTAATTGTCCTAGTTGTATACAAATATCCATCATCCTCTTGCGCAGCAGCTATTTTCTCAATGATTTCATCAACATATTTTTCAAGCCTAGAATCAGGTTTCACATTTAATGAATATGCCGCACCTTCAATAATCTTATAAACATCAGAATCATCAAAGGGGAAAACTGGCATTATATCATCATTAATCAATCCTGCCGCCCTTGAAAAATTGTCTATTCGACCAGTTTTTTCACATTTCTCAAAAGCATAGGGTATTGTTATCCTACGATTAGTTTCAATTCTGGATGCCCAAAATTCATCAGAGATTTGAACTTCAGTAAATGATATTGGTTGAACAGGATAATCGTGTTTTCTCATATTACCATAATTATATTTAATAGATATTACCAATAATATACATCAAATATGATTTCATTTCTATTAAATGTTTTAAAATTGACGCTTAAGCTTATTTTTTTTGTGGAGTTTTGAAGATATTTATAAGGTTATGTTCTTTAAAACATTTCGAAAGTTCCTGGAAACCTGGGCAATTTTCCCAATCCAATGAATTTTCACAATTTTTGCATATTTTATAGAAACCATAAGCGTGATATGCATTTAATAATGTTAATAATAGCCCAAAAACCATAAAGAAATATATAAAATTGACAATAAACAAATTCTGTAATGACCAAATCCAAAAATATAGGAAAACTGAACCAATTCCAATTAAAAACTTTTGAAATATCTTTATAATTTTTATTTTAGTTAAATTTAGAGGACTCAGGATAAAAAAAGAGATGAAAATCATTCCGACTGTAAAAAAGAATGTCGAATCAAAAATATCTGATAAATTTAAAAAATAAAAGGCTAAGATTCCAATAATAGCAGTAGGGTAACCTATGAAACAACCAATACAAAATTTATATTTTCCGATTTTTATTGTATGTTTATCAAATTTTTTACAACTCGGATGATGACTCAGCAAGATTGTTTTCATGCATTTTAGATATAACCTGAGGGTTTTTATTTTACCCCTATTATTTATATCAGAAGTAGTACTAAGATTTTGTTTCGGAAAATACTCTTTTTTTTTATTTGAGTTTTGAATTTAATCTTTTCACCTTCAAATAAATGAAAATTTAACTTTTAATTTCTCTCTCAACGATTTCGACGATCTTAGGTAAGGTTAGGCCAATTTTCTCATGAATAACTACATTTGCATGAACATCCATATCTGTTTCTTGGATATTAATTATACAAAGTTTAGCTCCATTTTCAATGGCTTTATGAGGATAAAAGGCAACAGGATAAACTACTAATGAACTACCAAGAATAATTAATAAATCACATCCAGCAATCATCTTATCTGCCATTGCCAGCGTTTCAGACTCTAAAGGTTCTCCAAAAAATATCGCATTTGGCTTTAATAATCCGAAACAAATTTCACAAGAAGGAGTGTTCCCTCCTTTTAATACTTGATTTATCAAAACCGTTATTGGGAATACTCTGCCACATCTCAAACATTTTGCCTCATTTACTGTGCCGTGTAATTCAACAACAGTAGTAGTATGTGCTTTTTGATGCAGGCTATCAATATTTTGAGTAAGAACACCCTTTAATTTTCCCAACTTTTGAAGTTTTGTCAAAGCTTTATGGCCTTTATTTGGTTTTGCCCTAAAAATGGTCAAACCAAGCTCTAACATAAACTGTAAATTTTTTCCGGTTCTGGAGATATAGCTATTAATACTTGCAAATTCATTAGGGTCAACCTTTGTCCATAAACCAGAACCAGGGCTTCTAAAATCAGGGATACCTGATTCTGTTGACATTCCTGCTCCAGTTAATGCCACGATATTATTAGATTTGATTATAAGCTCGGCTAATTTTTCAATTTTTTCATCAAGCGGGTTCATATAAAAAATACACCAAAAATATAAGTTAAACAAAAAAATTAATTACTATATTTTTATTTATTGAATATTATTAATATTATAATTAAAATATGTGATATAAGAATAAAAAAATGATGACCGCTGCTAAGAGTTTCATTTATAAAATATGTATTGTAGGGGACGGAGGAGTCGGAAAAACATCAATGGTACTAAGATATACTGAGAACACGTTTAAAGAAAACTATTTAATGACAATTGGGTCCAATTTTGCCACAAAAGCCATGAAATTACCAGAATATCCAAATCTGAATGTTAAGCTTCAAATTTGGGATTTAGCAGGTCAGCAACACTTTAGTTTCGTTCGTCCTCCTTTTTATCGAGGTGCCACAGCAATTATTTATGTTTTTGATTTAACAAGAAGG
>DAOVQR010000136.1 GCA_030628575.1 bacterium | reverse complement strand
TAATTGATTTATTATTTGATCTGTTAATTCATTATCATCAGGCAATGGTTGCTGAGTTTCCTGATTGAATTTTTTAATGTAACTGATTTGTTTAAGAACATCTTTCACCCAAATCGGCCGAAAATTAACCACCGCTGCCGGATATGAGTATATTGAATATACTGTTTTTGGTAAACTGTCTTGCTTATGAAAACTATAGATGGCTATTGCGAAACCCAAACCTGCTAAAAAATAAATCATTACTAGAATCAATAAAATCTTCTTTAAAATACTAAACCATTTCTTTTTTGATAACTTCAGATAATCTTTTTTAATGGACTCTTTATTAATCTCGATTTTCATAAAATCTCCTTTGTTCAAATCACAAATTTCAATTCCCAAATGATTTAATTTTAAAACATTTGAATTTGATTTTAAATTTAAAATTTGTAATTTAAAATTTTAAACTAGTATGCATACCATGATGTTGTAATTATAACACCAAAAATTACTAAAGCGCCAATTAGAATATAACTCGATACGTGTTTAAAATCAAATTTTTTCCCAAGCCATGCGATGATTAGACCTTGCAAAATATAAAAAATAATTAGCAATATAATTGATTTTCCTCGAGGATCGGTGGGCCAAGGAATTAATGTTAAAAAAATTTCCACACTAACTAGACATAATAAACTCATATAAAAATATTGAGAAAATTTATCCGATAAATTCAAATCTGATTTATTATTTAAAGAATCAATTAATAAATAGGCGGGTAGAATAAAACTAATAAGAAATATAAGCATTACCGACCATAATGACCAACTTAAAGAATAATATAAATTATAACTGGCAAAAAAAATTAAATACAAAAGAGGATAAATCAAAAATTCAATTTGCTTTTTGACAAAATATAAATATAAAAAAAATATACAAACTATTAATAAAGTATATTTAATAACAGCAAATGTTTCAAATTGCAGTAGAGCAAGAATACCAAAGAAAAATATCAGAACCGTAATGATAATTTCAGGTTTCAAAAAATATTGATATTTATTAAGAATTGATATTTTCATAAAGAAATTTTATTATTGGGTATAGTTTAGAATTTTTAGTTTTTAATTTTCAAATATAAATAATAATTCCTAAATTATAAACTTATTACAAACTTTAAACTAAAAACTACAAACTGACTATTTGATTGTATTCAGATATTATTGGGCATAATTATTACCAACTATTAAAATTATATCGACTGAGACATCACTAGGTTTGGGTTGTGTTTCAACATTGGCAGAAAATCTATTTTTTAAAAATTGCAAAGTAAATAATTTTTTACCATTAGAATAATCAGTGATTTTTGATTTATTAAGTATTGTATCATAAGTTCCGATTTTCACCACATTATAACCATAACTTTTCAGAGTTTTTGACACTTCAGAAGCAATACCATCTTCATTTGTTGCATTGTATACTTCGATCCGCGCATTTTCTTCTGCAAGATATGTATCTGAAAAAAGTTCATGAGCAATTCTTTGCACTTCTTTGAAATTACCTGTTCTGGGAACCAGATAATATCCGCCTTTACTGGAAGCAACCAGCGGACCATCAGTGCTTGAATCTAGAACTTTGGTGACAACTTCTGAAGTATCCAAATCTTTTACTAAATCAAATAACCTTTGAATCTCATCAAGCTGTAGGTCTGTTCTCAAATGATCTCCTAAAACCTTTACTATATCTGAGACTTTTTTAGGATTTGTTAGTATTCCCAAGCTTAAAGCTTTATTTTTAACAGCAAGCATAATCTCTTGCTGGCGACGTGAACGATCAAAATCTGAAGTTGTCTCGCGAGATCTGGCGTATTTTAAGGCAGTTTTACCACTCATATGCTGCTGACCAGCTTTAACATAAAATGGAGAATATCCTTTCATATTTTCATCTGGATAATAAGGATCTGCTATTGCTTTTTGGACATTGATATCAATTCCACCGAGTGCGTCAATAAATTTAATAAAACCAGAAAAATCAATTCTTATGTAATAGTGAATTGGTAAATCCAATACTTCTGTAACTGTTTTTTTTAATAATTCCGAGCCACCACCAGTTTTCTTTTTATTAGATACTCCTATAGAATGAGCTGAATTGATTTTACCACTACCAAAACCAGGTATCGGCACTCTTAAATCTCGTGGAATAGACAGAATTACAGCGGTTTTATCTTTTGGATTAATACTAAGAACTTCTATAGTGTCAGCCAGTTGACCTCCTGGATGGCCTGATCCACCTATACCAATCAATAAGATATTAATTCTACTGTCGCCCTCACCTTTTAATTTATTTGGATTAACTTCGCCAGAAAAAAACGGGGAACCACCTTCCATATTTTTGGTGATAATTTTTCCCAATGCAGAAAAAGCACCAATTCCCACCCAAAGAACTACAGCCAATAGAATCAACCCAATAATAATTAAAGGTTTTTTCCATTTTTTCGATTTTGGCTGAATGTATTGAGTTGTTGGATTGTCGTATTGTTTTACCAATAATTTACCGTTTTCATCCACAATATGTTCTCTTTTTGATTCATTTTTATTCCAAAACAAAATTTTCTCCTTATTCTTACAATATAGTGATACTACGATACTATTCTAAATTTACCTAATATGTCATCCTTGTATATTAAATATAGAAAGTAATTTAAAAATAAGTCTATGATATGATAAATATCAGAGAGAGCCAGATTGTCATCCTTAGGGTTCTAGCCCTTT
>DAOVQR010000092.1 GCA_030628575.1 bacterium | reverse complement strand
TTCAAACATAAAAAAATCTGCAAACCGCTTTTTTCAATTAAGTATTGGTTTGCACGATATGCGAATGATACGATTGACCGACTTCGAGAATTTTCCAGGATCAAAACCAATGCTTATTGGGCGACTATCTCAGCTGATTCACGCACGGTTGATATTTTTGGAGAGATTGAAAAGCGCAGTCCAAAATTTTCTAAACTCTTACGAAAACAAAAAATTCGTGGAATTTTTTCATCTCCACCCTATGTCGGACAGATTGATTATCACGAACAACATGCTTACGCTTACGATCTTTTCGGTTTTGAACGCAAAGATGAGCTTGAAATAGGACCACTTTATAACGGGCAAGGTGCAGCTGCACGAGAAAGCTACACAGAAGGAATCGCACAAGTTTTACTCAATGCTCGTAAATTTATGGTCGATGATTTTGATGTTTTTTTGGTGGCGAATGATAAATGGAATTTGTATCCGACGATTGCCAAAAAAATAGGAATGCAGATTGTGAATCAATTTAAACGCCCAGTTTTAAACCGAACAGAACGAGATAAAAATCCGTATTCAGAGATTATTTTTCACTTAAAGAAAGTATGAACCAAATTACTCAAAAATTAATAAAAGATTTTTTAAAAGAAAATGAAATAAAATCTGAATCTAATTCAAAAGACTTTGAGAAATTTTGTAATTACTCAGTTGTTTCAAACCACTATAAAGGAAATTTCGTTGATCATGATATCACAATGGGAGATACTCAAGGAATAGATGGATTAGCTATTATTGTAAATGGAGTTTTAGTAAAAACTAAAGAAGAAATTGAAGACGTAGTATATACAAATGGATATATTGAAGCAGAATTTATATTTATCCAATCAAAAACTTCCGAATCTTTTGATGTGTCTAATATTGGAAATTTTTTTAGTAGTGTTGAAGATTTTTTAAATACTAATCCTAAAAATACATCAACACTAGAAATTAAAAATTCTATAAAATTAAAAAATAAAATTTTAGATAATGTATCTAAAATGACAAAGGGAAGACCAAAAATAAAATTGTATTATATAACAACTGGAAAATGGATTGATGAGACAGCATTAAAAAATAGAGTCGAGCAAAGTAAAGATAATTTAGATACTTTAGGAATCTTTGATGACATAAATCATGAAATGTGCGGTGCTAGAGAAATACAAGATCTGTACATGAGAACGAAAAGAAGTACCATTTGTGAATTTATTTTTGATAAAAGAATTAGTCTTAATACAGGCAGTGATGTGCAAGAAGCATATTTGGGAGCAATAAACTTTATTGAATTTAAAAAAATAATTACCAACGAAGAAGAAAATTTAAAAGATGTATTTTATGATAATGTTAGAGATTTTCTCGGTGAAAATATTCAGGTTAATCGTGGAATAGATGACAGCCTAAAAAAACAAGAATTTAATAGCTTTTGTCTTTTAAATAATGGCGTAACAATTGTAGCCGAACAAAAAACAAATGTTGGTGACAAATTTACAATTGAAAATTACCAAATTGTAAATGGTTGTCAAACAAGTCATGTGCTATTTAACAATAAAAATTTAGACGGGATAGAAAATGTAGTTATCCCTTTAAAGCTTATTATCTCAAATAATGAGAATCTACAAAACGAAGTAATTATTGCAACAAATAGTCAAACAGCTATTCCAAAAGAGCAACTTGAAGCTTTTTCAAAATTTCAAAAAGAGCTAGAGATGTACTATTTATCTATAACTCCAGAAGAAGCTAAACTGTTTTATGAGAGAAGACAAAGGCAATATAAAAATATCGGCATTCCAATACCAAAAATAGTTAATATTAGAGAGCAAATCAAAACTTTTGTCGCAATGTTTCTGGACCAGTCTCACCTATCATCAGGATATTTTTCAAAAGCTTATAAGAACAATGAATCAAAAATGTTTAAAACTGATCATAAATTTTGTCCATATTACATTTCCTCATTTGCCATGTACAAATTAGAAAAATTATTTAAAGATAAGGAGTTAGATAAAAAGTATAGGATAGCAAGATATCACCTTTTGATGATTTTTAGAATATTGACAACTAAAACTGATGTAATTCCTCCCTTTAATTCTCGTAAAATAGATGAACTATGCAAAAGGCTTAAGAATATATTGTTAGATGATAAAAAAACAAAAAAAATATTTATTCAAGCAATCACAATAATTGATAATATTTCTGAAATTGATTTAGAAGATCAATCCACACTTTATAAAGCAAATATAAAAACTATAAAAACAGAAGCAAAAAAATTAATTTCTAATAGGTAAATTATGAACAATCTTAAAAAACAACAAATCGCCTTAACTGTTATAAAAGTTTTACTGAAAAGATTTGAAACTTTTCCGCTTGATGCCTCAAATAATCGCAATGCTCCATTTCATGAAGCGTTTTTAAAAGCGTTTAAAGATAACTTTGAAGATAAAGTTTCTGATGTGCCATTTTTTATTAGTTTAAGTAGTTGGTTGCATGGACTCAATACCACGCTTGGACAAACTTTCTTTGAAAAAGTCGCTCATATTTTATCTGGTGGAGAAAAACGACAATATACATCTAAAAAACTTGGTAATTTAAAAATTTATCAATCGCAAAAGAATAAGATTAATGAAATCATGACTGAGCTTTCTAATTCGGAGATAACACCGAACTTAGAGCAGGAAAACAGTGAAATATCTTCCGTAAATAAAGGAAATTTAACTAATGCTATTGATTTTTCTGCTGATGTTTTCATTGAAGACAATAATTTTATTACTGCTATTGAATTAAAGTCTGTTAAACCAAATTCAGGAGAAATGAAAGGAGAAAAACAAAAAATTTTAGAAAGTAAAACTGCTTTAAAAAAGGCATTCCCAGACAAAGAAGTATATTTTTACATAGGATTTCCTTTTGACCCAACAAATGATACTAAAACAGGATATAACAAAACACGCTTTTTGAATTCTATTATTAACATGACAAAATTTTTTGATCCGGCTGAAACATTAATAGCAAGTGAATTATGGGATAAATTATCAGAAGAAAGCGAAACAATGGAACAAATTTTAACGATTATAAATACGATTTCAACGCCAGATTTTATGGAAATATTTCAGTTTTTACAAAACAATACAAACAGAAATAATCCCCGGTATTTACAAATTCTGGAAGAATGGTTTTTGTTTTCTGAAATAGAACTTTTACAAAAAGATTCTCATATTAAAGATCTGATTCGAGATGATAAAAAACTACAAAAAATGTACCATCAACAAATGTTTAGAGGTGATGAATGCAACTGGCAAAAAATGAATGAATTAGTAAAAGTTTAGAAACAATGAGTTTTGGGCTACGGGCATTCACCCCTTTAATTCCCCTCTGCCCTCCATCCACAACACAAAAATCCTGTCTTGCAATTAATAATAAAAGCTGCGCAGGAAAGTATAATATTGAAGATAAAAAAAGTACGATAAAGATACATTGCACTCTCACTCCGCTATCGCTCCGTTCGGCTCGCTTAACACATACTAAAGGCAATTTGTCCCTCTCTACCTCTGTTGGAAGACAGGCAAACAGACGTAGGACAAGCAAGCAAAAAGTTCAAAGAATTTTCATGCGGTTCTCCCTCACTGATTCGGGCTCATTGACATACTTATTTAGATATTGACCGTAACAAACCACGGAGGCATTTGGGGGTTACCCATTACCAGTAATCTATTTATCAAGTATGTTATAAAGAAAATCACTTTTATAGAATTATTATAGCACAAACTATCGAAAAATTCAAACTATATCCGTTCATTTTTATAGTATAAACGTTATATGAAATTGCACTATTCTCAAGGTGAGAAAAATCATGGAAGTTGATGCTAAAGAATGGTTAAAAGAGAAAGGGAAAGTATTTTTAAAGAATATCGGCGTTAAAGAGGGTCAAGTTATTTTGGATTTCGGCTGTAA